>NZ_JJML01000007.1 GCF_000775285.1 Neosynechococcus sphagnicola sy1
TCTACAATCAGTGCAATCAGCCTCAAAACCGTTGTCACTAACGTAAGTATCGTCGGTTCAACCGATGGTTTGACCTTTGAAGCCTTCATTGCTCGCCACCTGGTTCCGAAACTTTGGAAAGGAGCTTGTGTGATTATGGATAACTACTCGATACACAACCATGACACGATCAGAAAGCTGATTGAGGACGTGGGTGCTAAGTTGATTTATTTACCTCCCTATTCTCCAGACTTTTCACCGATAGAAAATTGCTTCTCAAAGATTAAAAATATTTTGCGGACGATTGGGGCACGCAGCTATCCCGATCTCGCTAATGCCATTGAAGACGCTTTTTCTCAAGTATCTTTGGAAAACCTCAAAAATTGGTTCACTCACTGTTGCTACTACGCCTCACAAGAGTGAAAAATGCTATAGTTTGTTTATTTACTTGGAAAGACTGCATTCTTTTCGACTTCATATCTTCCGAATGCTTAGCGCCTTTATTGTCTATTTATATATTAAATTAACAGTGGAAAAAAATATAATTTTATACAGTCAATTCCAAGAGCTCGAACAATTATTTACCCAAATTCTGCTGACTTGTGTCTTTGCATTTCTTCTTTTTAAAGCCAGTTCAGTTAGGTGGCATTCATTGTGGCAATATAGACTAAAAATGATTAGCATTTTGACTATATATCTATACTTGCAATTAGCTCTATCGACAACTTCTATTTTATACATTCAACTCAGTGAATTCAAGACATTGATTGCTTCAGTTACACTTCCTATTAAAGTTTTATCTGGAAGTTTTGATTATGAAAAAGATTTCCAAAAACAGCAGAGTGAGAATTTGTCGAAAAGAAGCTTGCCGAAAATTCTGGGGAGCGTTGACCTATATAAATATAATCAAGGTCTAGTCATTTCAAATTCATTTTTACGCTACCATCCTAGGCCAATTTTTCAGAGTTACTCAGCCTATACTGAGAGACTGGCAACAATAAATGCACTACATTTGAGAGATCCGCAAGCTCCAGACAATATTTTTTATGATATGTTATCAATCGACAACCGCTATCCCACTTTAGATGATAATTTGTCACTGCCTGAGCTGCTTGTAAGATATTCATTTAATTCCCAAAAAACCAACGAACTTTTTTTATTCTTTAATAAGAAGAAAATACCCAGAACATATACTATGATTCCGATTGAATCCGGGTATTTAAATTTTGATGAATGGAGAGATATTCCGAATATCGATCAACTCCTTTGGTCTGAAATCAATCTGAGAAAAAATCTTTTTGGCCGCTTCGTCTCTTTCTTATTTAAGTCACCACCTATTTTTATTGATGTAAGGCTTCAAGATAATTCTATAGAATCATTCCGCTTGATTCCTCAACTGGCTAAGTCTGGATTTCTGCTTTCACCATTGCTCAAGAGCAATAATGATTTACTGGATATATGTGTAAATAATTTCCGGCCGACTGAAAAATCCCAAAAAATTACTGAATTCAAAGTTAGAACTTTGCCGAATATCTTCTCCTTAATTCAATTCCAAAAACGTGGTGAATTTAAACTAAAAATGCTTAAGGTTTATGATGATAAATTTTATCCCGCAGAGAAATTTAAATAACTGGTTTATTCTCCTAACTTCTATAGCTCAATAAACATTAACAAATAATCTGGGAGTCAAGATTTGTTCAAATATAACAATTCTATGGTCTAAGAGACTTATGTCTGGGTGAGGACAAAGGTAGGGAGGAGAAGGCCGATCCCCATCCCATTCATCATATATTTTGTAGGACTATCTTCGGATGATGTCATCAAGGATTTCTAAATTGTTTTTAAGTAACTCGCTATTACATAGATAGTCAATCTGGATTGTAGCCCATCAATTGCAGTGCTGCTAAATTGTGAAAAACGCTACTGTATAGGTAATACACCTAGGTCTAGAATTAGCGTACGAATATTTTACGGGTGAGTCAATTGTTAGGTTTGAAAGCTGGAGATTGCTGCAATGCTTGAGGCTTATCGTCAACAGGTCGCCGAACGGGCTGCCTTGGGAATTCCCCCCCTGCCGTTGAGTGCCCAACAAACCACGGAGTTGTGTGAGCTACTGAAGACCCCCCCCGTCGGTGAGGCCGACTTTTTGCTCAGTCTGGTGCGCGATAGGGTTCCCCCAGGAGTGGATCAAGCTGCCTACGTCAAAGCTGGATTCCTGACGGCGATCGCCCACAGCACCCTCACCAGTCCCCTGATTACTCCCCTAGAGGCGATTGAACTTTTGGGAACCATGATGGGGGGCTACAATGTGCGATCGCTGATTGACTTGCTCCAAGCGGCGGATGCTGAAATTGCCGCTGCGGCGACCACAGCCCTCAGTAAAACTCTCCTGGTCTACGATGCCTTCCATGATGTGCAGGAACTGGCGGCTCAGGGGCATCCCTCCGCAGCGCAGGTGATGCACTCGTGGGCAGAGGCCGAGTGGTTTACCAGCCGCCCGCCCCTCCCAGCAGCAATTACAGTCACGGTGTTTAAAGTTCCCGGTGAAACCAATACCGACGATTTGTCTCCCGCACCCCATGCCACCACCCGGCCTGATATTCCTCTCCATGCACTGGTGATGTTGGAAACCCGCCAACCCGGTTCCTTGGAAACCATTGCCATGTTGAAGCAAAAAGGCCACCCCGTTGCCTATGTGGGGGATGTGGTGGGAACAGGTTCTTCCCGGAAATCAGCCATTAACTCAGTGCTATGGCATATCGGCCAGGATATTCCCTGTGTCCCCAACAAGAGATCGGGGGGCTATATTCTCGGCGGTAAAATTGCTCCGATCGTTTTTTAACACAGCGGAAGATTCCGGGGCTCTGCCCATCGAGTGCGATGTCACCCCACTGGAAACCGGGGATGTGATTACGATTTATCCCTACGAAGGGAAAATTACCAAGGTGGACGGGGTTGAAATCGCCACCTTTACCCTCAAACCCGACACCCTCCTGGATGAAGTCCGAGCCGGAGGCCGCATCCCCTTACTGATTGGTCGAACCCTGACGGATAAAACCCGCAGTGCCCTGGGGCTTGAACCGAGTTCGCTCTTTATCCGCCCCGCTCTGCCTGCGGACACAGGCAAAGGCTTCACCCTGGCGCAAAAGATGGTGGGCAAAGCCTGTGGGCTCCCTGGTGTGCGTCCTGGCACGGCCTGTGAGCCACTGATGACCACTGTAGGCTCCCAAGACACCACTGGCCCCATGACTCGTGATGAACTCAAAGAGTTGGCCTGTCTGGGCTTCAGTGCCGATCTGGTGATGCAAAGTTTCTGCCATACCGCCGCCTATCCCAAGCCCGTTGACATCCAGACCCACCACGAACTCCCCGATTTCATGCATGAGCGCGGAGGAGTGGCGCTCCGGCCTGGAGATGGGATTATTCATTCCTGGCTGAATCGGATGCTATTACCGGATACCGTGGGTACGGGGGCGACTCCCACACCCGCTTTCCCTTGGGGATTTCTTTCCCGGCAGGTTCGGGGTTGGTGGCCTTTGCCGCTGCCCTCGGGGTGATGCCCCTGGATATGCCGGAATCAGTGCGGGTCAAGTTCAAGGGCAGCCTGCAACCCGGTGTCACCCTGCGGGATATTGTGAATGCAATTCCCTATGCCGCGATGGAGCGGGGATTGCTGACGGTGTCCAAGGAGAATAAAAGAACGTTTTCTCCGGACGCATTATGGAAATGGAAGGCTTGCCCGACCTGAAGTTAGAGCAGGCCTTTGAACTGACGGACGCCACGGCAGAACGCTCCTGTGCCGGTTCAACGATTCAGCTCAGCACCGAGACGGTGGCGGAGTATCTGCGCTCGAACGTTGCCCTGCTCAAGAATATGGTGGCCCGGGGCTATGGCGATGCCCGCACCATCCTCCGCCGGGTTGCCAAGATGGAGACGTGGCTGGCAAACCCAACTTTGATGGCTGCCGATTCGGATGCGGAGTATGCCGAAACTATTGAGGTGGATCTGGATCAAATCACCGAACCCATTGTTGCGGCTCCCAACGATCCGGATAATATTAAATTGATGTCCGCCTGTGCCGGAGACCCCATCCATGAGGTCTTCATTGGTTCGTGTATGACCAACATCGGTCACTACCGGGCAGCGGCCAAGGTGTTAGAGGGAGCAGGCCCCGTAAAGGTGCGTTTGTGGATTTGCCCCCCCACCCGGATGGATGAGCAGCAGTTGCGGGAAGAAGGGATGTATGGCAGTTTTTGCTGCTGCGGGTGCCAGAACTGAGATGCCGGGATGCTCCCTCTGTATGGGCAATCAGGCACGGGTAGCCGATGGCGTGACGGTGTTTTCAACCTCGACCCGCAATTTCAACAATCGCATGGGCAAGGGGGCACAGGTTTACCTCGGTTCCGCCGAATTGGCTGCGGTGTGTGCTGTACTAGGTAAAATCCCCACTTTGGAAGAATATCGGGCGATTGTTACCCAGAAAATCGATCCCTTTGCCGCCGACCTCTACCGTTACCTCAACTTTGACCAAATTCCCAACTTTGAGGATGAGGGACGGGTAATTCCCCTGGATGAAATGCCCAGAATTGAGGATATTTTGGGGATGCCCACCGCCAGTCGTCGCTAACGCAGTGGGTTGAATACAGCGGTCAAGGGGTGCTGGGAGGTGAGGCCGGGGTGATGGATCTAGTGTTGTGCCATGCGATCGCCGATTTTGATACCTTGGGGGCGGCGGTGGGTTTAGCGCGTTTGCAGTCAGGAAGTCGGATTGTGCTCACGGAGGGGTGTCATCCGGGAGTCCGGGAATTTCTGGCACTTCATCGGGATGAGTACCCCCTGATGGAGCGGCGCTCGGTAATCCCGGCGCAGATTCGCTCTTTGAGCATTGTGGACACCCAACGCCGCGATCGCCTAGGGAAAGCGGCTGATTGGCTTGATTTACCCCAGGTGACCATCGCCGTTTACGATCACCACACCGAGGTTGAGCGAGATATTCCGGCCCATGAGGTTCAGGTCGTGGCAGTGGGAGCCACCACGACCCTGATTGTAGAAAAATTGCAAGCCGCACAGGTGACCCTGACCGCCACCGAGGCTACGGTCATGGCCTTGGGCATTCATGTCGATACCGGCTCTCTCACCTTTGACCATGCCACGCCTCGGGATGCGTTCGCCCTTGCCTGGCTGATGGAGCAGGGTGCTAACCTGGGGGCGATCTCCACCTATCTGGATCCGGGACTCTCCCCAGAATTACAAACCCTGCTGACCACCGCCCTCAATCAGTTGCAAATCTCCCCCTGCCAGGGCTACCAGGTTGCCTGGGTATTACTGGAAACCGACACCTACGTCCCTGGTCTCTCCACCCTCACCAGTCGGCTGATGGAATTGACGGATCTGGATGCCCTGATTCTAGGCTCCCAGTATTACCGGGGTGGCCCGGAGCCGATTCTGACCCTGATTGGGCGCACCCAGATTCCGGGCACCGATCTCCATCGGTTGTTTCACCCCCTCGGGGGTGGGGGGCATCCCCGCGCCGCCGCTGCCACCCTCAAGGGGGTGAATGCTCACCAAACCCTGCACCAGATCAGTCAGCAACTCCAGGCTCAAATTCCCCATCCCCCCACGGCCCAGGAACTGATGTCTACCCCCGTGCGCACCATCCGCCCTGAAACCACCATTGATGAGGCTCAGCGGGTGCTGTTACGCTACGGCCACTCCGGACTGTCGGTCGTGGATACCCAAGACCAACTGTTGGGGGTGATTTCTCGACGAGACATTGACATCGCCCTCCACCATGGGTTTAGCCATGCCCCCGTCAAGGGGTATATGACCAGCAATCTCAAAACCATTACCCCGGAGACATCGCTACCGGAGATTGAGTCCCTGATGGTGACTTATGATATCGGCCGTCTGCCCGTGATCTCTGCGGGACAACTAGTGGGCATTGTCACCCGTACTGATGTGCTGCGCCACTTGCATCAATTTACCGTCGAGCAAACGGAGCAACGTCGGGGTACCCCCGACGTTGCATCAGCCATGGCTCCCCCCCGCCACCCTGGCGATCGCCACCTTGCAGCAATCCCTCCCCCTGACGCTGTGGCAACTGCTGACTGAGGCAGCGGCAGCAGCGGTAGAGCGAGGTTGGCAACTCTACCTTGTGGGGGGGGTCAGTGCGGGATTTGCTCTTAGCCGTCGCTGAGCACCGCAGCATCCTGGTGGATAATATCGATCTAGTCGTAGATGGTTGTGATTCTGGACGGGGGGAACACCACTTCCTGCCTACCATTAAAAGGATCTGGGGTCGAGCTGGCACGGGATCTACAACGCCATTACCCCGATGCCCGACTCCAAATCCACGGCCAGTTTCAAACAGCTGCCCTGTTATGGCACCAAGACCCCCGGTTTGGCTCCCTGTGGATTGATATTGCCACGGCGCGCACTGAGTTCTATCCCTATCCCGCCGCCAATCCTGAAGTGGAGGCGAGTAATCTTAAGCAAGACCTCTATCGCCGTGATTTCACCATCAATGCCTTGGCTCTGCGGCTGACCCCCCCCCGGGCAGGGTGAGCTTCTGGATTTCTTCGGCGGCTGGCTGGATTTACAAACCCGCCAGGTGCGGGTACTCCACGCCAACAGTTTCATTGAAGATCCGACGCGGATCTATCGAGCTGTGCGTTTTGCCGTGCGTCTGGGGTTTGAGATTGACTCCCAGACAGAAGGCTACATCCGTTACAGCATTGCCAGTGGCATTTATGACCGGGTGCAGACAGAGATCAGCAAGGCTCCAGCACTTCAGACCCGGCTCAAAGCCGAACTGAAGTACATTCTCCAGGCAACTTACTGGCAGTCTGCCCTGCGCTTATTGGCCGATCTGGGGGCATTGCGGTGCATTCACCCCACCCTGACGCTAGATCGGCAATTGTGGCAGCAGCTGCGGTACTTGGAACGGTGGCTCTACCAAGACCCTACCCATCCGGTGGAACAGGTTATTGGGGATCTGCCCCTGGTGTTACCAGATCCCTGGCAACTGCGGCTAGAGGTATTACTGGCGGCCCTAGAGCCGGAGTATCGAGAGCTGGTGGCGAGTCATTTACAACTGCCAGCCGATTGTATTCACCGGCTGCGAGATCTGGCAACGGACGAGGCGACGATCCTCAGCGCCCTACCCAACTGTCGATTGACCAGCCAGGTGGTACAATTACTGGATGAATACCGCTTCCCCACCCTGTTGTTAATTGCCCTGCGCCAGCCCCGTTGGGTGCGCCGCTTGATCTGGCGCTATGTCAAAGATTGGGTAGACATCGCCCCGCCCTTAAATGGCCATGATTTACAGCAGTTAGGGTACCGCCCCGGCCCTGAGTTTAAGCAGATCTTGCAGCAACTGCGCAATGCCCAACTCGATCATGAAATTGGCGATCGCGCCACTGCCCTGACATTTTTAGCGGAACATTTTCCCCGGTGAAGCTTTCAGGGGGAACATGCCAAGGGGATCTTGGGGGTCACGTGGGATAGGATGTGGTGAGCATAAGTAACGCATGAATTTAACAACAGGCACGGCGCTACAACACGGTAAGTACCTGCTGGAGACATCCTTGGGTCAGGGTGGCTTTGGGATCACCTACCGGGCAACCCATGCCTACTTGCAGCAGTCGGTGGTGATTAAAACCCTCCAAAAAACAGCTGCGATCGGCGGCTGATTTTCCCCGCTTCCGCCAACGGTTTATCGAAGAAGCCCAGCACCTCGCTCGCTGTCAGCATCCTAATATTGTGCGGGTTCTCGACTTTTTTGAGGAGAGTGGCCTGCCCTTCATGGTGATGGATTATATTCCAGGGCAAACCCTGTCGGAGTTCATCCAACCCCGGAAACCCCTCCCCGAAGCCCAAGCAGTGCACTACATTCGTCAAGTCGCCGCTGCATTGAGCGTTGTTCATGCCAACCGGATTCTGCACCGGGATATCAAGCCCCAGAATATTATTCGTCGCCAGGGAAGTCATACCGTGGTGCTAATTGATTTTGGCATTGCCCGTGAATTTACCCTGGGCGTCACCCAAACCCAGACAGGCTTGCTATCGGCGGGCTATGCCCCAATTGAGCAGTATCTGCCCCAGGGGAAACGGACACCCGCCACTGATATCTATGCCCTGGCGGCAACCCTCTATTGTCTGCTGGCAGGGCAACCGCCCGTGGCCGCTCCCCTGCGCGATCGCATCCCCTTGCCAAAGTTGCAACAATTTCAGCCCCAGCTGACTCCAGGTCTGGAGGCAGCGATTCTGCAAGGCCTGGAAATGGAAGCTCCCTTACGACCCCAAACCGTTCAAGACTGGTTGGCCCTGCTGCCAGCCACCGCCCCTGCTCCAGAGCCAGCCCGTTCCCGAGGGGCGACGAAAACCATCGCCGCTGCTAAGATTATCCTGCCCCCCGCCGCGCCATCCCCTGCTGTTGCCAACGGAGCCTTACTGCCAGCAATGGCGAAGCAGCAGCCACTCCCTATCGCCCCCAGATCCGCCCCGTCCCCGGCCATGCTCCCCCAGCCAACTCCTTTATCAATGCCCCGTGCAATGGCTGCCCCTAGCCGCCCCTTTTCCTGGCTATTGGTTAGTACCGCTGTCGTTTGTGTAGGGGCTGGTTCTGGTTTTGGTCTGGCACTGCGGACGGGGGTGATTCAACAGACCCTGCCCCTGCTGCAACGGGATCAAACCTTTCCGGCACGCTCTGACTGGCCAGGCTCAATTCCCACGACCACTCCGGATCAAGCTGCAGAGTCCAATGTTCCAGCGGCAACTGAATATTCAGCGGAGCCAGTGATCCCAGCGGCGATCGCCAAGCCTACGCCAAGGCAGTCTGGGGCAACCGCGTCCTCCCTCCCCACTGACTCAGAGAGTCCAGCCGCGAGCCAAGCCCCGAGTCCAGCCGCCATCAATGCCAATCCGGCTCCCACCACGAACGTTGCCAATACTGATGACTCCGCTGTGCCCGTAGAATTAGCGCCCCCCTCCTCGGCAACCCCCACCCCCCGGCAACTCCTGAAGACACCTCCGCACCGACACCGATACCCACCCCATCTCGCTAGGTAGGAATCTACGGCAGGGTTTTGGGCAAGCACGTTATAATTTGTGCGGACATGCGTATGCTGAGAATTCTGATGAATCATTCCCCGGTACAGGCATTCTTTTTGGGTAAAGCCGTTGCCGAAACCTGTTATGAGCAAGTGGAGAGTACGCTGATCCACCTTTTGAGTGAAATCGGGAAGTTCGATGCCGAGCAGCGAGAGCATCTAAGCCAAGTAACCGAGCAGGTAACCGAACGCGCCAGACAGGCAGAGATTGCCACGGTGCAACAGCGGGGAGGTGCGACCCCGTCTTGGAATTCCCCCACCGTCGATCTCCAAGAACGCATTGATGAGTTACGGGCAGAAGTTGCACAATTACGAGCTGAACTCAAGCGCTACCGCAGTCCCATATCCTAAGGGGATGCACCTAGCAACTGAGTCCATTCTTCTGCTACCGTCCTTTTAGAAAATCCCGTTTAGGAACCTGTGTGTCTGCTATTCCTGATAGCTCCACTGCCAGCTCATATCAGTCTCCTCGATCGGCAGCGGTGATCTCATCCTCGCGATGGTCAAAGATCGGCCTTTGGCCATCGTCCCGTAACCGTAGCAGTAATCCTGATCAAATCTATGGCGGTAAGTCTTACCGTTGGAATCGTGAGAGTTACAATCGGCACACTCGCTTTCTGGATATTTGGAGCTTTGTGCTGCTGCTACTGACCTCCCTGTGGTTGAATGGCAAAACTTGGAGTTACTGGGGAGGAATTACCGATTCCAAGAAGGCAGCTCGTCGGCAGACCCAGGCAATTTGGATTCGCGAAACCCTCTTAGATCTGGGGCCGACCTTTATCAAGGTAGGGCAGCTCTTTTCCACTCGGGCTGATTTGTTTCCCACGGAGTATGTTGAGGAACTCTCGAAGCTTCAAGATAAAGTTCCTGCCTTCAGCTACGAGCAGGTCCTGCGGATCATTGAGCAAGATTTAGGGAAGTCCGCCCATTTGTCCTATGCCAGCATTGACCCCGTTCCCTTAGCTGCCGCCAGTTTAGGTCAGGTTCACCGAGCTAAACTGCACTCGGGGGAAGAAGCCGTGATCAAGGTACAACGCCCTGGACTGCGCAAATTATTTGGCATTGATCTGGCAATTCTCAAAGGGATTGCCCGCTACTTTCAAAATCACCCCGACTGGGGTCGGGGCGGGATTGGTTAGGAATTTATGATGAGTGTTGTCGGATTCTCTATCAAGAAATTGACTACCTCAATGAGGGCCGGAATGCCGATACCTTCCGACGCAACTTTCGCAACTACGATTGGGTCTCGGTGCCTCGCGTCTACTGGCGTTATACGACCCCTCGGGTGCTCACCCTAGAATATGTCCCTGGAATCAAAATCAGTCACTATGAGGCACTGGAAGCCGCTGGGCTAGATCGCAAAGTTCTGGCTCAGTTGGGGGCTAGAGCCTATCTGCTCCAGTTACTGAATGATGGTTTTTTCCATGCAGATCCCCATCCCGGCAACATTGCGGTCAGCCCTGAGGGGGCGTTAGTGTTTTACGACTTTGGGATGATGGGGCAGATTCAAGCGGTTACTCGCGACAAGTTAATGGAGGTTCTCTTTGGAATTTCCCAAAAAGATGCCGATCGCGTTGTGGTGGCTTTAATTGATCTCGGTGCCCTCGCTGCTGTGGATGATATGGGACCTGTGCGGCGCTCCATCCAGTACATTCTCGATAACTTTATGGATAAGCCGTTTGAAACCCAATCGGTGTCTGCCATTAGTGATGATTTGTATGAAATTGCTTATGACCAACCCTTTCGATTTCCGGCAACCTTTACCTTTGTCATGCGCGCCTTTTCAACCCTGGAAGGGGTGGGTAAGGGCTTAGATCCAGACTTCAACTTTATGGAGGTTGCAAAACCCTTTGCAATGCAGCTTATGACCAACAGCAATGGATCGGACAGCAATAGTCTCTTGAGTGAACTGGGACGGCAGGCTGCTCAGGTCAGCACTTCCGCCTTGAGTTTACCCCGGCGACTGGAAGATACCCTGGAAAAACTCGAGCGGGGAGATATCCGGGTGCGGGTACGCTCAACGGATACGGATCGGATCCTGCGCCGTCTCAGTACTGTGCAGATTGGCACTAACTACACCCTGCTCAGTAGTGCCTTTACCTTGTCTGCGGTGATCTTGTTTGTCAATCATTATGTTTGGCTGGCAGCGATCGCAGCGATGCTGGCAGCCGCTATGATGGTAGTATTACTGCGTCTTTTGAGCCGATTAGATCGGTTTGAACGCATGTTATAACAGGGAAGCTCTGCCTGAGTCGGTGCCAATCAAACCTCAAATAGGTTGTGTTGTTGTTAAATCTCGCTGCAAATCCTAAACTTCCCTGTAGGATGTTTCCATTCACTCCCAGTACCGTTGCGCATCGATGAAGTGCTTCTTTACGGGTCTGACCGATCCGGGTATCCTTCGCTCTGTTAATCAGGACGCCTATTATATCGACCCCATTGGTCGATTCTTTCTCGTAGCAGATGGGATGGGGGGACACGCCGGGGGGCAAGAAGCGAGCCGGATTGCCACCCAAATCATTCGTACCTCCCTCAACGACAACTGGTCATCACCGGAGTCATCGCGGGTTCTGCTGGAAACTGCTTTTCTGAAGGCTAACCAGGCCATTGTTAAAGACCAACGGAGCCATCCAGAGCGCGGCGATATGGGAACCACCGCCGTAGTGGTGATGTTTCGGAAGGAACCCAATCAGCCAGAGGGCACGGAGTTAGCCTGGTGCGCCCACGTGGGGGATTCCCGACTCTATCGTTTGCGCGGAGCCAAGCTGGAGCAGATTACGGAGGATCATACCTGGGTTGCCCGAGCGATGAAAATGGGGGAACTGTCCCCCGATCAGGTTCGCACTCACCCGTGGCGACACGTTCTCTCCCAGTGCTTAGGTCGCGAGGACTTACATCAAGTTGATATTCAAACCCTGGAAGTTCAGGTGGGCGATCGCCTGCTGTTGTGCAGTGATGGTCTCACCGAAGAACTCTCCGATCACCTGATTGCCTCTCACTTAAAATCAATTCGTGCCAGTGATAAGGCTGTCGCAGCCCTAGTCAACGCTGCCAAAGAAAAAGGGGGGCGGGATAACATTACCGTGGTGCTGATCACAATTGATGTCCAAGCTCCGACCGTTGCTAAGGCTGGAGCTTAAGGAATGCATCAGCGGCTAAGGATCAATCTGTAATACCTGGGGCTCGATCAGGGTAATCATCTGCTGAATTCCCCGTTGGATGCGGCGAGTCACCGTCATCGGGCTGACCCCTGTGCGCTCCGCTACTTCTTTACGGGATAAGTTACGAAAAAACACGAATTCAATGGCTTCGCGGGTTTTCTCCTCCAGTTGGCTTAAGGCTCCCTGTACCTGTTGACGCTCTTCTTCGCGGGTTTGTAAGGCTGCAAATCGTAGATCCGGTAGGGTATCACCTAGGGCCATGTAAGAGTCTGTCTGGTGAGAGGCCGTGGCATCTAAACTCAGGGGGATGCGGTTACGGTTAACCAATTTGCACTCCTGCCACTCCTCCAGTGAGATCTGCAACGCTTGAGCAATTTCCTCGTCATTGGGTTGTCGCCCCAGGTTCGTAAACAGGGAGGCTCGGATCGCCTGCCCAGCCTTGTGCAGCTGTTGCCAACGCCGAGGAATTCTCACCGCCCCGCTGCGATCGCGCAGAAAGTGCAGAATTTCTCCCCGAATATACGGCACGGCAAAAGAACTAAAGGCGCAGCCCTGGGTGGGGTCAAAACGCTCAATGGCTCGAATCAGTCCCAAATACCCCACTTGTTCTAGATCTTCATAGGGTTCCGCACATTGGTAACTGACACGATGGGCTAGCTTGCGCACCAAGCCAGCATGTAACTTTACTAACTGATTCCGAGCCTCAATGGAAGGCTGCTGGTGATACGCCACCAACAGTTCCAGACCTCGGTAGCGAAAGGTTGATTCATGGGTTGTCATAGCCAGTCCTCAGCAACTCTCCCGTAGTGGCTGCGAGAAAATACTTATCGAGATTGGTCTACTAATTACCCCTGATCGCTTCAGTACCCTCGCAGATGTCATTGTCTGGGACGGCCAGGGGAGAATCTATCGTCCAACTACGGATAAGCAAACCTGCTAGTCTCAAAACTTACGTGCTTATACAGGTATTTTGGGGGCGATCGCTGGACGTTATTTTGCTTTTCTTAAGAATGGCGGTGGGGTAGGAGTCAACAGCTGCTAGCATTTTTTGGCAAGACTGATTCACAATAGAGTCGCAGGCTCTCTTCATTTCTTCAGCACTTAACAACGTCCTATGAGCAATACCAGCAATTTTCGAGCAGCAATTCGAGCAGCGAAAGATCAGGCACTGGTGGGGCCAAACGTAATCGCCAACGCCCTGCCCTTTGTTGGGGGGGGTTGGTTTTAACGGCGGTAGGAACCTATGGTGGATTGGGGGTCATCCGCGCCAATCCCAGCCTGTTTCTGCCGACCTTTATTGCAGCCTTGGTCGTGGAATTGATTCTCTTCTTTGTAGTTCGTGGGGTTGCAGAAAAAGGTAACAATGGCTTGGCACTGCCGCTGCTAGCAACCTATAGCTTGCTCTCTGGTTATACCCTGAGTGGGCTGGTGTGGGTAGCTTTAGGAACCAAAGGAGTGGGGATTGGTGGTATAGCCTTTGCGGCTCTTGGTTGCGGAATCACGTTCATTGTCGGGCGGCAAATTGGCTCCAATCTTTCCGAGCAAGATGGGATGGCGTTGACCAAAACGGTGCAGTTAGGTTTAATTGCCCTCGTGGTGGTACTGGTCGGCCAATTGCTGTGCAGTATCTTTGGGGTGTTTACCCCCACATGGTTAGAAATTGCCATTTCTGGTATCGGAGTGCTGTTGTTTGCAGGTGCCGCCGTTGTAGATTTCTACATCCTCCCCCGCTCCTATCGCGATGAACAATATCTATGCGCAGCGCTGTCGATGTATTTGACGTACATTAACTTGTTTATCTTTATTCTGCGTCTGCTCATTGCCATCAATAGTCGGGACTAAGAGTCGATTGACTGACATTCAGGATTTCCGGTGGGTAGACGTTGTCTCTGCCCACTGATCCCCCGACAAGACTGCCCACTGATCCCCCGACAAGACTGCCCACTGATCCCCCGACAAGATAAGTGTCAATCATTTCTCCCGCCCGAGACCGCTGAACAGGAATCGCTTCTGCGTCAGACACTTGGATGTGTGCTGGGTCTTGCAGTGGAGGATCCAGCACAGAGAGACGACCAATCCAGTGAGTCTTGTCAGTCTGGGTCTTTCACCGATGATTTGCCACTCTGTTGAGATCGCTGGTGATCACAGGTTTCTTCTTGGGCGTTGAGATCTGGGGAACAATGCATCCCGTCTCAACAGCCAGTGCCAAGCATTCTAGCGAGAGGCTTCTATCTTTTGGTATTGAGACGGGAGTTTCAGAGTTGATTGCCAGCTTTACTGGGGAGTAACTTTGCCAATCACCGCAATCTTGCCATCATCTTGAACTGTCCAGATATCGTAGATGCCAACAACATCCCCGTTGGCATCCAGATCCACATTGCTGCTGGCTCCCTGGTAGTTGATATCCTTACCCTGGCGTAGGAGTTCCAACCCTTGACAAACATCGGTAACTTCCTCCCCAGGGCCATTGGCAACCTCGCGAATCTTGCTTTGAATCCCTTCCCCCGTATTCGAGTGGGCTGCCTGTGCCGCCAATACCAGTAAGGCTGTTGCATCCCATGAGTGGGGAACAAAAGGGCTGATCGGGCGATTGTACTTCGCTTCCCATCGCTTGGAGAGATCGGCAAGCGCTTTACCATCGGCACCTGGGACTGTGCCCAACGCCCCCGCCAAAATAAACTTACCCGTGGCTGACTGACCCACTTGGGTGGGGAAGTCGGGGGAGGAAACGCCATCGGTGAGTAGGATTTGTACCCCCTTACTCACCCCCTGTTCGTAGGCCGATTTCAGCAGCAGGCTGCCAGTTTCAGTATAGAGTACCGCAATTACGGCATCGGGTTTGTTGGCAAAGGCAGTAGCAGCTTCGGTATCAAAGGTCGTCGCCTTAGGGTCATAGCGGGTGGGGTTAGCCTCATTGATCACCGTTCCCCCTAACTTCTTAAAGGCGGCGACAAAAACCTTCTCAAATCCAACCCCATAGTCGTTGTTGATTACCAGGGTAGACACCCGCTTAAAGCCTTTGTCGTGGGCGAGTTTTGCCAAGGCTTGTGCCTGGTAAGTGTCAGGAGGAGCAGTACGAGCCCAGTAGCCTTTGAACTCTCCCTTGGCGGCGCGATCGGTAAAGACGGGACTGGTACTCCCCGGTGAAATCAACATCACCTTGTTGCGCACAGCAATGGGAACAGCAGCACTGGAAACACTACTGGCAAAGGAGCCAACCACACCAGCCACCTGATCCACCTCCGTGAGCTTGGTCATGCCCTCAGCTCCGGCTCTAGGATCGGTCTGGTCATCTACGGCCACCAAGGTAACAGGTTCACCGTTGACCCCGCCACACTGATTCACGGTATCTACGAGCAGCGGCACGGCATTGAGCATTGGCTGTCCAATGGACGATAGATCACCTGTGGCAGGCAAGAGTGAGCCGATTTTCAGTCCCTTAGCAGCGGGGGTGGGACTACTGGTCTGGGGATTGTTCGTCGCCACATCTTGACAGGCAGCACTGAGAAAACCTGTGACTACGGTTGTCAGTGCCAGGGCGATCGCGGTGCGGGGATTTAGGCCAGGGGTAGATGAATGCATCGATATTAAACTCCTCCTCAACGGTTGTTCAAAATCTATACTGTTTATCGTGCTGAAATCTAACCATTGTCCATAAACTGTCCCAAATGTCCAGCCGCAGCAAGCTCTAGAGGTGAATTTCCGACACCGCGATCGCACCGGAGAAACACACATCCACATCGGCACCCGGGGTACGGGAGCGTTGGGCATACTCCCCCACATAGTAAAGCTGCGCTCCCTCGACCCGAAAATTGACGGACAAAGGGCGGGTACAGGGGGGACAGAAGATGACTGCTGGATCGGGTTGCTCCGGCTCTAGGTGGGGGAAATTGACATTCCAGAAGTTTCCGGGGGGGAGGGGCAACTGGATCAGGTCTGCCATTACCCGGCGAGTCCAGCGGGTGGCCCGTGCCCAGTCGATGGGGTGTTTGCCCCGACGATATTGGGAAAATGCAATCCCTGGAAGGCCATGGAGGGCGGCTTCTCGGATGGCTGCCACCGTTCCTGAAATATAAATATCCGTGCCCAGGTTGGCACCCTGATTGATCCCGGACAGTACGTAGTTCAGGGCGGGGTCGAGATGGCGGAGGGCGACTCGGACACAATCAACGGGGGTGCCGCTCAGGGCAAAGACCTGCTCAGCGCGTTGCTGCAACTGGAGGGGTTGACGGGTTGTGACCTGGTGGCTGCAACCCGAAAGTTCCTGATCAGGAGCCACCACCATCACATCTTCGCCAAGGGCTTGCAAGAGCGCCTGGAGCCCAGGGGCATCAACACCATCATCATTGGTGACGAGCAATTTCATGCTGTTGACAGGCGGGGCGTTGGCACTCACAAGGTCAGGATCTTTAGGGATAGTCTCACTCGTGCCAGTGTATGCCAAAATGGCAAAATTACGCGGGGTGAAAGTAAAAGGCAATCCCTAACACCAGATAGGTTGCCAGTAATAAGGTGCCATCCAGCCAGTTAGACCGCCCGCCAAAGCTAATCAGGTTGGTGACGGTAACCGCGATCGCCAAGGCAATGACTTCAAAGGGATTAAAATTTAGATCAATCGGTTGACCCATCGCCTGACCCACCAGCACTAAAACCGGAGCCACAAATAGGGCAATCAATAAACTATCCCCGGTTGCGGTGGAGACGGTTAAATCCATCTGATTTTTCAGCGACAGCCGCACAACGGTGACATAACCAGCAACATCACTGATCAGCGGCAGCAGAATCACCCCTGTAAACAGGGAGGTCAGCCCTAGCTCCTGGATTTCGGACTCAATCACATTGACAAACAAGTCGGATTCAAAGGCAACAGCGATCGTGGAAACTAATAAGACGAGCATCCATCCCCATAACTTTGACCAACGCTGGAGGGGCACATCGTGATCTGAGCCGAAGTTATTGGCCTCCATGCCTTCATCGACGAGACCCACATCATAGAGATAGCTATGGGTCTTGAGGGAGAACAGCAACGTTAATCCATAGACAATAATCAGAATCGCCGACACCGAGATCGAGATATAACGAATGGCTGCTGCATCCACAATATTGGAGGTGTTGATCACCATGGTGGGCAGGGCGACTGCAATCACGGCTAAGGTCATTGAGGAGCCATTCACCTTAGCCATAATTGGCTTAAAGGTTTGTTCCTTATAGCGCAGTCCTCCCGTCAACATTGCCATGCCCAGCAGCAACAGCAGGGCACTGAGAATACTCCCCGTAATACTGGCTTCCACAATATCCACCAATCCTTTCCGCAGCGCCATAAAGGCAATGATCAGTTCCGTGGCATTGCCAAATAGGGCATTCACCAAGCCTCCCAGAGAAGGCCCAGTGACCACCGCTACTTTCTCGGTAGCAGTACTCAACCACAGGGATAGGGTGACGATGGAAATTGCAGCGGTGAGGAAGATCGCCAGTTCTCCCCACTGCAAAAGATTAGCGGCGATTGAAACCGGGACAAAGGCCAAAAGAACCAGGGGAACAATGTTTTTGGTCATAGTGTGGGGATTGGCATACCTTATAACCTAGCGTGAGAGGGGTAGCCCCACCACCAACACTGGATCTACCGGGTGAGGATGGGCAAGGGCGATCGCGTTTTGCCCTGGATTTCTCAGAGGGGTAACATTTGTCGGCAATGATGCGATTGTGGGACTCTCGAAGCCATGCCATTGCTGGCGAACAGATGCGGAGAAACCCTCCTATCAAATGTCAAATATGGTGACCAATTCGTGTCATACCAATAAGAAATCAAAGATGGGTTACGATGGGTGATCTCGAAAAAGACAATCAACCCAGCAATGATCGGAGAGCGGTCTTTGGCCGACGCCTTGTATAATCACAGAAACCTACCACAGTGAAACGGCAATGACTTGGAACGGCTCAACCCCATCTGTGACCGATCGAATTTTCGGAGCAGTTCCCTATCTGCTGCCGCTCATGGATGTTTTAATTGCTGGCTATGAGAAGCCATTGCTCCATCAGTTCCCCATTTTAGAGGTGGCTCTCGTCCCCTTGATGCCGTTCCTGCAAGTTTATTCCCAACTGCTTTTTAATATTCCCTTTGCCGGGATGATCCTGTTTTTTGTGCTGTACATGGCCGTGGTGCGCAATGAGAATCTGAGTCGATTTGTGCGATTTAATGTCATGCAGGCTCTACTACTGGACATCATTCTGATTCTCTGTAATCTGATCCTGCCTATTTTAGCCTAAGGGGATTCAAATTCCCTTCGTCCTAGAGACCCTTTTGAATACCATCTTTTTAGGCATGGTCGCCATCTTTGGTTATGGAGTGGTGCAGTCTCTGCGGGGACAGGATGCTGAAATTCCTGCCATTTCCGATGCGGTGAATTTGCAAATCCGTTAATCCTCTGGCTGGACAGGGGGGAGGGGCATGGGGATCGGTCTGGGGATCACGGTGTTTTCCAGGGAGCCGATGCCCTCGATTTCCACCCGGATGCGATCGCCAATTTGCATCGCTCCTACTCCCGCAGGCGTTCCAGTCAACACCACATCTCCTGGTAACAGCGTCATGATCTGGCTGATATAGGCAACGAGTACCTCGGGGGGGAATACCATCTGATCAATGGTGGCTGATTGCACCAGTTGCTGATTTAAAAAAGTCTGGAGGCGGGCACCGGGGCTGAGTTCCCGCACAATCCATGGTCCTAGGGGGCAGAAGGTATTGAAACCTTTGGCTCGTGTCCACTGACTATCCTGACGCTGTAAGTCCCGAGCGGTGATGTCATTGGCAATTGTATATCCCCAAATCTTGTCGGTGATCTGCTCCGGGATACAGTCTTGGCATTGAGCACCGATCACCAGTGCCAGTTCCCCTTCGTATTCAACCTGCTGAGACTGGGGTGGATATTGGATCTCTTGGTTCAGTGCAATCACGGCGGTGGGAGGCTTGAGAAACAGGAGCGGCTCCGTCGGAATCGGCGTATCCATTTCCGCAGCATGGGCAGCATAGTTTTTGCCCACGGCAACAATTTTAGAGGGGGTACAGGGAGCTAAGAGTTGATAACTGTCTGGCTCTAATTCCAGGGAAACTGGCTGACCTGCCGACCAGGGAGCGCCATCCCACACTTTGACGGTGCGATTCAATTGCAACAGACCGTAGCAAATCTTGCCTGTTGCCGTTTGGACACGAACATAGCGCTGTGCCATAGCCCTTAACCTATACTCCCGGACAGTCTTCTAGAGATATCACCTGTTCCATCCTCGACGCTAGAGCGGAGTTCCATTGCCAGTGAGGCTGAGAACTGGTGTAGAATTGTAATTCCTTGCTTTGTCGGCGGTGGGTTCATGGGAATACAACCCAGCTTGTTTCTTCCCGGTTTACCACTAGACTGTCCAAAGCCATATAGTCCATAAGGAAAGATTTGGCATGAGCTACATTTACGAAACCATGTACATCTTACGATCTGATTTGGGGGAAGACCTCATCGATCAGGCGATCGCGAAGTATCAAACCATTTTGCAAGAGAATGGTGCCGAAATTCTGGCAACCCAGCATCGAGGGAAGCGACGGTTGGCCTACGAAATTAAAAAGCAGCGGGAAGGGATCTATGTTCAGGTTAACCATCGCGGGAGTGGTGCCGCCATTGCTTTGATGGAACGGGCCATGCGCTTGAGTGATGAAGTCATCCGCTTTCTGACCATTAAGCAGGAAGTCCCAGAAACACCCGCTGCCGCTGAAACAGACGATTAAGGCTGGATCGCCGCTCTGGGAGTTCCATCGGCAATCTACAGCCCCCTGACCCAGTGCCCAAGCGAGGGGCTGGGTCAGGGGGTTGGCAGCTGAATCCCTTAGCAGAGGATCCATTACAGGAGCAGAAAGCTTGATGTTTGGCAACTTTCAACGCAGCTACCTCAGGATTGAGGTTCAGGCCTCCCAGCAGCACCTCCGGGACTGTTTACTCTGTCCAACGCAGTTTCAGCAGTGGTTGTGGCCGCAGCACTTTTCCCCAGGATTGCCGGAACAATTATCCCTAGGGGTCAGCTTCAAAAGTTGGCTGGGGCCGATCACCATTCACCATACGGTCGATTGGGTCGAGTCTAATAGTCTACGATTGCTGCTGAGCCAGGGAATTGATGGCTTCCATGAATGGTATTGGGGCGACGGCTGGGTGCAGTCTCACCTGGAAGGGATTTCACTTCTACCGTTGAATTTGGGGCAAACGGCGAGTCTACTGCGGTTGCGGCAGTTTCTCCGTCACTTCCCCGCAGCAACCGCCGCCGCCTCTTAATCTGCGACTAGCGCATTTTCTTGGCGGAGGTAAGTCTGAATAAAGGTATCTAAGTCGCCGTTCATGACATCAGCGATCGCAGTGGTTTCGATATTGGTTCGCAGATCCTTGACCAACTGGTAGGGGTGAAACACATAGTTGCGAATCTGATTGCCCCAAGCCGCCTCCACCATATCGCCGCGGATATCAGCTATTTCTTTCGCCCGTTGTTCTTGGGCAATGATCATGAGCTTTGCCTTCAGAATCACCAAGGCTTTTTCTTTATTCTGGAGTTGAGATCGCTCCTGGGTACAACGCACCGCTAAACCGGTGGGAAGATGGACAATCCGCACTGCGGTTTCCACTTTGTTGACGTTTTGACCCCCCCTTGCCACCAGCACGGGAGGTGCTAATTTCCAGATCCTTTTCGGGAATCTCTAACTGCACTGAGTCATCAATCATCGGCATCACTTCTACCCCAGCAAAACTGGTTTGCCGCTTGCCATTGGCATTAAAGGGTGAGATTCTCACTAGGCGGTGGGTGCCCTTTTCTGGTCTCAGGTAGCCGTAGGCATAGCGACCCTCAATTTCCAAGGTGGCCGACTTAATCCCAGCCTCATCTCCTTCAGAGATTTCAGCCAGATGAACCTTATAGCCATGACGCTCCGCCCAACGGGTATACATTCGCAGCAGCATATCCGCCCAATCCTGGGCATCCGTGCCCCCAGCACCGGCATTGATGGTTAGCACCGACCCCCCCTCGTCGTAGGGGCCAGAAAGTAACTGTTGCAGCTCCCATTGATCAAGCTCTTGGCTGAGGCTTTGGAGATTCCCCTGAGCTTCCGTCAACAAGGAAACATCATTGTCAAGCTCCAGCAACTCCAACACAGCTCTGGCATCATCTAAACTGGTTTGCCACTGCTGAAACTGTTGCACGTGTGACTTCAGATCGTTGAGTTCTTGAAGGATTGTTTGAGCCCTCGACTGATCCTCCCAGAATGCGGGTTGGGCAGATAAGTTTTCGAGGTCGTGAATTTTAGCTGTCAGCGCCGGGAGGTCAAAGATAGTCCTGGGTTTTACCCAGGCGGTTAGATAACACTTCGATGTCGCGCTTAATATCTAATGTTTCCAGCATGATCCCACTGATTGAAACTGCTTAAGTGAATACTGCTACTGAATTGTAGCGAAAATTAATTGCATCCATGGGGACTTAAACTACACCGAAGACGGAATCGTATTCCTCCCGACGCTCACCTTCGGTAGAGTGCGGGGCTCCTGCTGCTTTAGCTGAGGGTCGAAAGGATTCTTTGAGTAATGTTCGACAAAGTTATCTACTCTCCATTGTTATGAGGTTCCCTCTGTTCCATTTGATCTGGAGGCCGCATCGCCTCACGACCCAGCATAAATAACCCAGCAACACCTAGACCGACAAAGCCAATGTACTGATACCAGTATGCCTGCATCTGCTCGGACAGGCTCCAGTAAGGATGTAGCACCTGGATCCAGAACAGCAACATCACCAAGCTGAGGGTACTGAAACCGACAAATACCAACCCCATTTGAACTCTGGCAGGCCGCAGTTCCTGGGGCGTAATGGTGCCTAAATCAATCTCTGATAACTGATCGAGAGAGGTTTCAGCGACTTGTGAAGTGGCTTCTAGCTGGGTGACGATCGCCCCTGGAAGGACGGGCACTAAAGCCTCTAAGGTCTTGAGTCGCAGCGATCGCTCCGTATCTCGTAACAGCACCAGAGGTTGCCGGGGATGCTGGGTAACCATTGTAGCGACTGGTTCGACTGGGGAAACGGCTTCAAGCTCAGGTTGCATGGAACGACAGCCCCTCCTTCAAAATGTTTTTCTATAGTAATCTGCCGACGATTTAGTTCTCATTCTGATCTCAGCAAGAACAGAGAATTTTTTCAGGAAAAAATCAGAGGGGTCTCAGAGACAAACCGTAGTTTTAGATACAGTTGGTTCCGCAACTTATTGCTATAGGAGCACCACCATGAAAACCATCCAAGCTTTTGTCGGTCACTCTCTAACTGCCTTATTACTCACCGCTGGTCTAGGATTATCTACAGGTTCCCTGATTGCTCTAGGAAGTTCTTCTGCTGGCAGTCCTGCACCTGCGAATGGCACCTCTGGCCCCTACACTGCTAGTAGATATGGCAGTCCTGCACCTGCGAATGGCACCTCTGGCCCCTATACGGCATAATCCTCAAAGGCGATCGCCTTCGTGATCTCAAAACTCACTGGGCGATCGCCTACTTGCTCACCTGAAGAGCTAGGAGTCTACCAAATATAATTACTGATTTTCCAAACACTCCCAGGGATAATGGCAACATTCCTGTCCCCGATCTGAATATTGTGCCCCCCTCTGCCCCCACTCCCACCCCAGCCCTCCACTCACCCCAGCAGACATTGCCACTTCAACGATGGCAAGTGTTCCCAGCTCAGTCAGAGTCGGTACAAGCCATTGCCCAGGCAACTCAGCTCTCGCCCCTGCTGGCTCAGGTACTGGTGAATCGGGGGCTGGAAACTCCCGAGCAAGCCCAGGTGTTCTTAGAACCAGAGCGGCTGACATTGCCCACGCCCCTCACTGAATTTCCCGATCTGGCAGCCAGCTTAACCCTCCTGGAAACAGCGATCGCCCAACAGCAGAAAATTGCCATCTGTGGTGACTACGATGCCGATGGCATGACCAGTACAGCGCTGCTGCTGCGGGCACTCCGGCAATTGGGGGGGAATTGTCAGTCACGATATCCCCAGTCGGATGCAAGAAGGGTACGGCATCAATCAGCGGATTGTCGAAGCCTTCGCCCAAGAGGGGGTGAAATTGATTCTGACAGTAGACAACGGGATTGCCGCAGTGCAGCCGATTGCCAGGGCAAGGGAATTGGGTTTGGCAGTGATTGTCACCGATCACCATGATCTGCCACCGGAATTGCCCCCTGCCAATGCCATCCTCAACCCCAAGCTCTTGCCTGTAGGTTCGCCGTTTCGAGGCTTGGCTGGCGTGGGAGTTGCCTACATTCTGGCGGTGTCCCTGGCGAAACAGCTAGGGCGATCGCAGGGCTTGGCCGCCTCCCTGCTGGAATTGTTTACCTTGGGAACGATCGCCGATCTAGCGCCTCTGACCGGAGTCAACCGTCGCTGGGTGAGGCGGGGGTTACAACGATTGCCGCACTCCCAATTTGCCGGGGTACAGGCGTTGATCCAGGTGGCGGGACTGAGCGACAAAACGGATGTTAAACCTGAGGATATTGGCTTTCGCCTCGGGCCTCGGATTAATGCCGTGGGTCGAATTGCGGATCCCCAGATTGTGATTGACCTGCTGACCACCGATGATATGGGGGTGGCCATGGAGCGAGCCATGCAGTGTGAAGCCATTAACGATCAGCGCCAGCAACTCTGTACCCAGATTGAACAACAGGCGATCGCCGTCATCACCGCCACCCAAAGCAATCTTCAGGCGTTACGGGTGCTGGTGATCGTGCAGCCCCATTGGCATCACGGTGTTATTGGGATTGTGGCCTCCCGCCTAGTGGAACGCTACGGTGTGCCAGTGTTTATCGGTACCTACGAGGCGGAAGACAGCCTCATCCGAGGCTCTGCCCGAAGTATTCCAGAATTTGATGTGTTTGCAGCCCTAGAGTTTGCCAAGGATCTATTGATCAAGCACGGGGGGCATCGGGCAGCGGGGGGGTTTTCCTTGCGGGCTGAGGATCTAGAGGCGTTGCGATCTCGCCTGAGCCAATTTGCCCGTGAATGCCTACAACCCCAAGATTTGAAGCCGCGAATTCAGGTTGATGTCCAGGCCAATTTCTCCGAACTAACCTTAGATCTCTATGGGCAAATTGACCGTTTACATCCCTGCGGCATAGACAACCCCAATCCTGTCTTCTGGACTCCCAATGTACGAATTCTGAAGCAACAAGTCCTAGGAAAACAGAACGCCCATCTCAAACTCACCCTCCGTGAACCCTCCGGGATGGCTGACTCAGGGAGCATGACTCGGCAGGCGATCGCCTGGCGATGGGGGGAGTACTATCCGCTGCCAGAGCACCTGGATGTCGCCTATCAACTGCGCCAGAATCAATGGCAGGGAGAGACGACCATCGAATTGGAGTTGGTCGGGGTGCGGCACCCAACAGTTCCAGGCTCTGAAACTGATTCACCATCCATCTCTTTATGCCATCAGCAGCGACCCTACCGCTGCCAACTGATCCAAGCAGATGGCAAACCGGTGATCCAGATTCACAATCCGGAGGGCAAAACCCTGCTGGTAGAACTTGGGGCATCTACTGGATGGCTGAAGGCAGCGAAGGGCGATGGTAAAGCGGTGTCACTCTCCCAGCCTCCTTACCAGCAGCTAGTGGATCTGGCCTGGGCCGCCTTGACGGCTGAACTGCCGAGAGTTGAAGGCGTGGGCGTCCAGCCAATGGAGCCACAGCCATAAAAAACGACCCAACAATTGCTGGGTCTGATGCTACTCTCTCCAAACTGAAAATTGACTGCTCCCTAGAGGTCGCCGCCCCGATTTGCCAGCAAAAAGATGACAACGGGGCCAGAAAGAACGATCAGCGCCAATAGGGTCAGCTGCACCATGGCTTCCCAATTGAGATTGCCAAAAACACTAAAAAAACTTATTCAAAAACTCCATGCTTCCTCCCTTCGTGACCCAATCAGTGCAGAGCGGCAGTAATCGAAGCCTATTTTATCTGGAGATTACCCCCCTACTTTAAGGAAATTTACAAAAGTCTAAAATTGGCAAGGGACTTAGGCCAGGGTGAATCGTTGAAACACGCTAGACTGCGAATGAATCAAGAGGGTAATGTGTGGCAACCTGGTGTTGTGTAAAGCAGTGTGGCGCTTGCTGTCATCTGGAGCCGAGCGATCGTCCGGATCTGGCAACCTATTTGTCGCCACAAGAATTGGCGCTTTATCTCAGCATGGTCGGGGAGGACGGCTGGTGTATTAACTTCGATGCCAGCACCCGCAAGTGCAAAATTTACCCCGATCGTCCACGCTTCTGTCGTGTCGAAGCGGAGGTGTTTCATGACCTGTACGGGGTGACCCCAGAGGAAGTGAATGACTTTGCCATTGCCTGTTGTCAGCAGCAAATTTCAGGAGTTTACGGCGATCGCAGCCTGGAGATGCTCCGCTTCAACCAAGCAGTGGGGTTCCTTGATCTTTCGGTTTAAAGCCGAGATAATGAAAGAAATATGAAAATCATCTCGGTATCCCTTTTCTGTGCTATCCCTGACCCCTGACTCCAGCTCCACCGCTCTGCCTATGAGCAACCTGACAGCGGTGATGTCCTCCTCCTCCGACGAGGCTGCCGTTATTGACCTTGAGTCCGCTTTGCCCCCGACTTCCCCAGCCGTAAGCCTTAGGGCACCAAGTCTTTGGGGGATCTTTGCCTCGACCTTCTTGACCGTCTTCATGGCAGAGTTGGGGGATAAAACCCAGTTGGCGACGCTGTTGATGAGTGCGGAGTCCCAGGCTCCCTGGGTGGTCTTTGCTGGAGCAGGTTCAGCCCTAGTGGTCACCAGTTGTCTGGGTGTGCTCCTGGGGCAATGGTTGGCGAAGTGGCTCTCCCCCAGGGTACTGGAACGGGCAGCAGGCATTAGTCTGTTGGCGATCGCCCTGTGGCTGACCTGGGATGTGGTACGGCTGTCGGGAGGTCTAAATTGAACTGGCACCTTTTAGGAGTGAGTTTCCTCACGGTTTTTCTCTCGGAGTTGGGGGACAAAAGCCAACTGGCCGCGATCGCCCTCAGCAGCAGTTCTAAATCCCCTTGGATCGTGTTTTTGGGCACCGCAGGCGCTTTATTGCTGGCAAGTTTCCTGGGAGTTGTCGTGGGTCAAGAAGTTGCAGAGTTGCTGCCTGTGCGTCTGGTGAAGGCGATCGCCGCCCTCGGATTTGCCCTGCTAGCGCTGAGACTATTGTGGCCCCGGCAGGATGCTGGATCAAACTCTGAAGCAGCTGAAGCAGATTTTTAACGCTCCACAGATTCGATAAAATTGAGAGGCGGTTGTATACAGAGCTACGGCAAGCCATGAGCAAGGGAACGCTGTTTGACAAAGTTTGGGATTTACATACGGTTGGAACCCTCCCCTCCGGTCAGACCCAACTGTTCATTGGCCTGCACCTGATCCACGAAGTCACCAGTCCTCAAGCCTTTGCCATGCTGCGGGAACGGAACTTGACGGTGTTGTTTCCAGAACGCACCCTAGCCACCGTTGATCATATTGTCCCTACGGAAAATCAGTCGCGTCCCTTCGCTGACAGCCTAGCGGAAGAGATGATGCAAGCCTTGGAGCAGAGCTGCCAAGCAAATGGCATCCGTTTTTACAACGTTGGTTCTGGCAATCAGGGCATTGTCCATGTGATTGCCCCGGAGCTTGGGTTAACCCAACCAGGAATGACGATTGCCTGTGGCGATAGCCATACCTCCACCCATGGAGCCTTTGGTGCCATTGCCTTTGGGATTGGTACCAGTCAGGTACGAGATGTCCTCGCTTCCCAAACCCTGGCATTGTCGAAACTCAAGGTTCGTAGGGTTGAGGTCAATGGTTCCTTGGGGGCAGGGGTCTACGCCAAGGATGTGATTTTGCACCTGATTCGCCACCTAGGGGTGAAAGCGGGGGTCGGCTATGCCTATGAGTTTGCAGGTACCACCTTTGAGCAGATGAGCATGGAAGAGCGCATGACCATCTGTAATATGGCAATTGAGGGGGGAGCCCGGAGTGGCTATATTAACCCTGACGCTGTTACCTTCGATTACCTCCGCGATCGCGACTTTGCCCCCCAAGGTGCAGATTGGGAGCGAGCGGTTTCTTGGTGGCAGAGTCTTTGCAGTGAGGACTATGCTACCTATGATGATGTCGTAGTGTTTGATGCCAGAGAGATTGCACCCACAATTACCTGGGGAATTACCCCCGGTCAGGGGATGGCGATTACAGAAACTGTCCCGACCCTAGAGAGGTTACCGGACGATGATCGGGCGATCGCCACAGAAGCCTACCAATACATGGATCTGGTTCCAGGACAGTTGATTCAAGGCACCAAGGTGGATGTGTGCTTCATTGGCAGTTGCACCAATGGTCGGATTAGCGATCTGCGAGAAGCGGCGAAATTTGCCCAAGGTCGGCAGGTGGCCTCAGGGGTGAAGGCCTTCGTTGTCCCTGGTTCGGAGCGGGTGAAACAGCAGGCAGAAGCCGAAGGTCTGGATCAAATCGTTTTTAGAGGCGGGTTTTGAATGGCGGCAACCGGGCTGCTCTATGTGTTTAGCGATGAACCCCGATAAACTTCAGGGACGGCAACTCAGCGCCTCTTCCTCGAACCGCAACTTTAAAGGACGGCAGGGTTCTGCGTCGGGACGCACACTATTAATGAGTCCAGCCATGGTCGTTGCCGCTGCCGTCACTGGTACCGTGGCCGATGTCCGCGAGCTGACTTAACTAGTAGGCTCTCACTGTTACCCCGTCTGCACTTGGAGATGACTGAGAAGGGAGTGCAAGCGGCTTCTGGCTACAGCCAGCCGCTCCGAATGTCCCAGACTGTGGTTGTCAGGTTTCGTCTCTGTGGTTGCCAGGGTTAGGCGGTAAGCACCTTTACCAAAGCCCAGATAGTGCAGCCGCTCTTCACTACGGGCAGCTTGTAACAGGGCAATTACCCGGTACAGTCGGGCAGCAAACCCCAGATCCTGCTCTAAGTGCGACCGGAGTTGAGGTGAGGGTAAGGTCAACACGAGGGAGTCTTCGAGGGCGGTTGCCGTTGCTAGGGCGAGGCTCTTTTCCATCAAGGCGGACTCTCCAAAGAATTCTGCCGCCGAGAGCTTGGCAATTTCCCGTAAAGCTGGAGGAGCAGATGGGGTGTCTGCCTCCAGGGTGGCCAAAATCTGGGTCAGATTCCGACGGCTACTATCACTTACCCCCCAGGAAATACCACCTTGGAGCAGCAGATAAACGGCAGTCACCGGTTTCCCCGCCTGGATCAGAACCGTTCCCGCTGGAACCTCCTCGGGTATACCGTGGGTGCTTAACCAATCAATGTCACCCTCCGCCAACTCGCCCAAGAGCAGCAGCACCTCCGCGAGGGGATAAATTTGTAGGCGTTTGCGCTGGATCAGGCGTTGCACCAGTTGTTGTGCCCGCTCCTGGAGGAGGCGGATACACAATCGGTAGAAGCGCGTCGCAAATGCCAGATCCTGTTGGAGTTTTTCCTGTACCTGGGGGTAGGGTACTTCTAGAACCGTTGCAGGTTCGACGGCTTTGACGACCATCATTGAGGCACCCATCCCCAACAATGGAGCCATCCCCACGAGTTCACCACTGCCATAGGTACCAATGATGTCTTCGGAGGAAGGTTCCTCAATGGCTGCAATGGCTCGCCCCAAAGGACTGCCAGCATCTCGGGGACCCATCGCTTGCAGACAGCCACTATGGACGATATACAACGGATGGAGCGGTTGTTGTTTCTCAATTAACACACTGCCCGCTGGGACGTCACGTTGCTGTCCTGTGGCCGTTAACCAGTCGAGGTCGTCGTTACTCAACGTTTGCCGGAGGACTTCTATCATCACCCAATCTAGGGACTTTTAGGGGGCTGGTGCCATCTTAGCGCTGAACACCTCCGATGATCCTGCAAGTTTGCCCGTGGAGCTGGAGCTGCAATCAAAACCGATTTTCATATTCCACGACAAATCGGGAATCTCCCGCAAAGTCGGTCGAACCGCGCAATTGAATCTGATCATTCACCCGATAGTTGAGGTTAAATAGCGTCAACGGGTTCTCACTGGTGAGAACCCCCAGAATCGATGCAGACAAGCCCTGGGTAAGATTCACACCAGCCTCTGCGGCAATGTCAATCGTGGAGAGGTTGGTTTTATTTTCTCGGGGAATGACGGCAGGAAAGATTCGGAATTGCCCAATTCCCAGAGCCTGACCGAACCTTGCTTGCAAGTTGGTCAACAGTGCCGACCCCGCCAGATTTGCCAAGGCTAAGGTGCTATCGCCGCGGCCCAAAGTGTTCACAAATCCTCCCCCGAGCAGGGCAATGATTTCATTGCTGGTACGAGCGGGGCTACTGGTCAGCGCTAGGTTGTCAACCAGTTGGCTCGCAGGGCCAGAGACCCTGGCTTCAATCCGCACCGTTTGTAAGGTCCCCAAAGTGGTAGTGGGCAAAATTGCTACCTCAGAGGGAGACAAGGGCGAGGGTGGCAGGGGGTTGCGGGTGACTTCCGGAACTGAGGTAATCAGCCGCAGGTTTAGGGTAGGGTCAAGTCCTTGCTGCTCTGTAAACACAGCAGTCTGTTTATAGCCAGGAGCCAGGGTGAACAGGGTGGTATAGATGTTCACCTGTCCCCGCACCAATTGGATGGTGCCTTTGGGACGCGGTTCATCTAAGCTGCCATTGAGGGTAAGGTCGCCCTTGGCGACGAAATCTAGCAGGGGAGCACTAATCCGCAGGCGATCGCCTAAGCTGAGGTTCAAATCTTGAAAGGCAATAGAGTTACGGGCGGCCAAGTCTAAGCCTGGAGGACTGCTGGGGCTGGGGGTGCCCTTGCGGTGGTTGCGGTGGCTACGGGTAGTATCCATGAGCAAAATTTGTCCATTTGCCAGTTGGACGCCCCCCCCGAATAACAGGATTCAGCACGGATCCTGTCACCGTCAATTGACCATTGACTCCACCGCGATAGAGATCGGGGAGATTGAGAGCCAGTTGTTGGAGGGAAATGCTCAGGGGATGGTCGATGACGGCAGGGGGGGTTTGTCAGGGTTCTCACCGGATTGGCTAGGGGTAATATCCCTTGGGCGATTACCTGTCCCTGACTAAACTGTCCCTGGAGTTTTTCCACCACGATGCGATCGCGATCAAAGCGAATCGTACCCGTGACACCCGTAAGGGGAGCCGGAAGGGCTTGGGCTTTGAGGGTTGCTCCTTGAAGTTGGGCAATGCCCGTGGCAATCGGTTCTTCGAGGGTACCCTGGAGCTGCAATTGGAGCTGTCCGCGTCCCTCTACCCAGTTCACCTGAGGTGTCAGGACATTCAACAACCCCAAGCCCTCGTTCTTGACATCCAGGTTGAGGCTAATGTCCTGGCTATGGGGAGCCACCTTAGCAAAGGGGAGCTTCAGGGGAAAATTGCCTGCGATCCGAATTGGTTCAGGGCCGGCAATCACCACCTGACTCCCAAAATTCAAGCGGGCATCCTGGTAATTAAAGTTTCCCTGGGCCGACTGAATGGCTTTACTGTTGAGGGTTCCCTGCAAAACTTCCAGCGTCCCTGCTGCTTGGGGATTCTCAATGCTGCCAGCAAGGGTCGCCACACCGCTCAACTTGCCCGTCAGATTCACGGGTAATCGAAACGCTTTTTGCAGGTCTGCAAGGGGAAGGTTCTGGGCTAGGAGTTCGCCGGATTGTTGGCTTCCCCCCAGTTGCCCCGTGAAGGTCAGGAGGGCATCTCCAGATTGGAGTTGGAGGGGACGCAGCAGCAACTTGCCGTTTTCAAGACGACCATTGGCGGTAATTTGATTGACCTTGTAAGTCTCCCACTGCCAGTTTTGCCCCTGGAGATTAAAGTCTAGATTCACCCCCGTTTGCAGGGAACCCGCTACCTGAATGGTGCCACTAAAGTTACCTTTTAAGGCTTCTAAAGGGGGGATCTGCGCCTCTTGTTGCTGATTGGCCTGTTGATCTTGCAGGGCGAGAATTTCGGAGAAGCGCCGCAGCTGGTCTTGGAGGGTCGCCTCCGGCAGGCCAAGGGCGACGGGCTGAACATCCACCGCCCTTGCATAGGTGGGAGGTTGCAACCCCCGCTGTAGATCTCGAAGCTCAAACCATTGCAACGCTTGGAGGACATCCTGAATCTGGCCTTTCGTCACCTGAATTTGGGCCTGGAGTTGAGGCATATCCTGCCGACCTGCAAGGTTGTAGCTCCCCTTCAGCAGATATTGACTGTTGCCTTGGCGAAACTCACCACTGCTGAGGACCGCTACCCCATTGGCGTAGCGAAATTGTCCCAGAAACTGATCCCCGGTGAAACGACCGAGCTGGGGATGGGCGATCGCCACTTCTCCGGCAACGGTTTCCTGGTTCCAATTGACCAGAAAATTGCCATTTAACTGGCCCCCCAGAGTCTTGAAGGATGCATTAGCGGTCTGGGGGAGGGGCAGCAGTGCCAGGGGAAGATTCTGTAATTGCACTCGCAGTTGTCCACCCTCGGTTTGCCCAATTGCCAGGGCTTGATCCCGCTGGATAAAAAACGTAGTGGGGCGGTTGGCTGTATCCACGCCCAAGGCAATGCGATCCTGACGACCCGCCACTTGCAACTTCAGTCCTTGGGTGGGTCGATAGCGAAGACTACCCACCAAGAGCGGTTCAAAAGCGACCCGATTCACCATCAGTTGATTCAGTCGCAGCACCCCCGAGACAGAGGGCCGCTCGATGGCGCCACTCACCTGTCCCGTAAAGTCAGCTGTGCCCCGCAGTGGGGCGGGGAGATTGGCCAAGGGCAGGGTGCGGAGATCAAAATTGTGCGCCTTGACGTTGAGTGCCAGCTGGGTGAGCTGGGGTAAGCCAGCGGCGAGCAGCCGCGTCTGAATCACGCCCTGAGCCTGTATCCCTGGAGCGGTTGCCTGTTGTACCTGAATTTGCCGACCATCCCAACGCACCTGGGCGCTGAGGGGTTGATTGATCAGTGCCAGTCCCTGGGAAAATTGCAGGCTACCCGCAGCTCGAACTGCTTCCAGCCCTGGAGTCTCTAAAGAGCCTGAGAGTTGGAGTTGACCATTGAGCTGTCCCCGTAGCTGGGGGGAGAGGGTTGACAATCGGAGTTGCCCTAGGTCGGCAACGGCTTGCCAGCCGCCATTGGCCTGCAATTGCCCTTGCAGCGCCACCGTCCCCTCTGCCACCTGTAAACGGGTGTTCTGGACGTGGGTGGTGTCGCCCGCTATGGTGACCGTGCCTGTAGCTGGATAGGCCGCCTGGGGCGCTTGCCACTGCACTACCGTTTGAATCGGTGGCGGATTTCCCCTTGGGGTGAGGGAGCCAAAAATCTGGGCTTGAGCCGCGATGGGGCCGATGGTAAATCCAGGTACATTGCCATAGGCGCGGGCGATCGCATCACCCGGTAAGCCTTGGCCTTGGAAATTAAGGGTGAGACGGCCACGCTCTCCGAGGGTAACCTGCCCCCGACCGATCACCTGCCCCCCCCAGGGTGGGGAGAATTTGGATGTCAGACAAGGCCAGGGTGGTGTGAGCGAGGCGGAACCGGGCACTGAGATGACTGACCGCCAGTTTATCGACTTGGGCAGTGCCAATGGAGCGGACTATTCCCCTCAGGATCGGTTGCCCTAAGGCACCATTTAACCGGAGATCAACGCTGACGTTGCCCGATGTCGGGAAGGGCAATTGCACCGCCAGGGTTTTCTGAGCCGCTGTCAAATTCACAGACTTGACCTGTCCCCGGAGGTTAAAGCCCTGGGTGGGGTGAATCGTACCCTGAATCTGCGCTGGAATTTGCCCATAGTGGCCACTGGTCTGTTCCAGGGCGATCGCTTGGTCTTGAAAGCGCAGTTGCCCCGATGCTTGGGTAAACGGTTGCGGCACGCCTGGAATTTGCAAGGTCACCGCCTGAAACTCAGCGACCCCCACCAAGGAGGGCGGTTGCTGGGGGCGCAACTTCACGGTGAGGTTGCCCCCGCCTCGACCTGCGCGCAGATTAATCGGAAATCGTAAGAGCCGATCCAGGGAGGCTACCGCTAGATCCTGACCCTGAGCCACAAGATTCAGAGACTGGGTGGGCTGCTGCCACTCTCCCTTCAGATCAAAGCGTCCCCCTGTGGTGGGTTGCCCCCGCACTTGGAAGCGAATCCGCTCGCTGTTGTCAAAAATATGGGCGGTGCTGTAGACCTGCTCCAAGGCGATCACACTTCGCCGCTGGCCGGGTTTGGAGTTAGGAACCAATTCCACCGAGGCATTGCGGATCTGCACCGATTGCACCTCGGTTTTGAGCAGTTCCGTCGGCGCGTGGGGTGGCTGGAGGCTGATCTGTACCCACTGCTCATCTTTGTCCTGTTCAAGATGTACCGTGGGGCGCTCAGCGGTAATATCCAGTTTCAGGGTGCGGGTCAGCAGGAGTTGAAGGGGGTTAAACTGCACCTCTAGGGCTTGCAAACGCAGGGAATCGGGGTCGTTGACCGTGGGCGGTAATGCCGAGGGACCAACGCGCACACTGTTCCAAGAAAACCGCTCGATGTTTCCCAACTGCACCGGACGCTGGAATTGCTCAGTGAGGGTTGCTTCCACCCAAGGGCTTAACTCGTTGAGAATGAAATGCCGCAGCCACAGGGTTCCCCCCACCATACTGGAGAGGATGACCACCCCGATGGCAATACCCTTACGACTCAGCAACAGCAACCATAGGCGGCGACTGAAAGATGTTCCAGGTTGTTCTGGAGGGGAGCTATTCATTTGCTGCGCGGAACCACTAGAAGCCACCCTACTGTCTACCATAGTTAATTTCTTTGAGCCAACCGTTTGGGGAAATTCCCCGATCAGGTTGGGCTGTTCCCCATCCTTGCCACCGAGCTAAAGGATTGCAGCACCGGGAGGTTCCCTGAGTCAGCGGTCTCAATCCCTCTTAAGATAAAAACAATTACAAATTGTTCCCCAGCCTATGCGTGTCTTCGTTTTACTATTTAATGTCCGCACCGATAACGAAGGAATTCATACCATTCAACTGGGCAATCGCAACCTGGTTTTGGCATTTGAAGAGGAAGATGATGCCACTCGTTATGCCCTGTTGCTAGAGGCGCAGGATTTTGTCACCCCCACCGTGGAAGCCATGGAGCAGGAAGAGGTGGAGGAGTTTTGTGTTGGGGCTGGTTACGATTTTCAACTGGTGCCCAAGGGCTTCATTCCCCAAAGTGACCTCGATCGCTGGTTAATTGCACCGCCAGAGAAAAATTTAGAGAAGCTGGACTGGCAGGCTGATGCTCAACCTCAACCAGAGGTCGGCGAGCCGATGGCTGCCAGCAACCCAGACTTGGATCGGATTCGGCGGCAACTTGAGGGCTTACTATGACCCAGCCCATTCAAGAACGGGGGCATTTGCTCACAGAACAGGTGAACCCCCTCAGCCAAAACTTGGATCAGCTTTCGTCTCTGGAGTTGGTCGAGCTATTCAACCAAGAGGATGCCCGCACCATCAGTGCCATTGCCATTGCCAAGAACGAGTTGGCCCAAGCGATTGATGCCACCGCCCAAGCACTCCGTCAGGGAGGTCGCTTGTTTTATGTAGGTGCAGGCACCAGTGGTCGTCTAGGGGTATTGGATGCTGCAGAGTGTCCCCCTACCTTTTGTACCCCACCGGACTTGGTGCAGGGAATCATTGCCGGGGGCGCAGCAGCGCTCATTCGCAGTTCTGAGGATCTGGAAGATCGGCGAGAAGATGGAGTCGCCACCATCGCCCATCACCAAATTACCGAACGGGATGTCGTCGTTGGGATTACCGCTGGGGGTACGACCCCGTTTGTCCATGGTGCCCTGCAAGCAGCCAGACAACGGGGGGCTACAACCCTGTTTATCGCCTGTGTCCCCCGTGACCAAGCCAGTATTCCCGTGGATGTTGATATTCGCTTGGTGGTCGGGCCAGAGTTACTGGCGGGTTCCACACGCCTCAAAGCTGGAACCGTCACCAAACTCGCCCTGAACATTCTCTCCACCGGGGTGATGGTCAAACTGGGCAAGGTCTACGGCAATCGCATGGTGGATGTTGCCGTTACCAACCACAAGCTGCACGATCGCGCCCTGCGGATGCTGCAAGATCTCACAGAACTGAGTCGAGAACAAGCTGCTCAGTTACTGGAATCCAGTGGCCGCTCGGTAAAACTTTCACTGCTCATGCACTGGACCGGCTTGGATCGGGCCACGGCCACCCAACTCTTGACCACTTGCCAGGGCAATTTACGTCAGGCGGTTCTCAGCCATCCCTCAACCGCAGCCATCGAATCTTAGAACCTCCCCGCCAGGGCTGAAACACAGCGATCGCACAACAGGGGATGGCTAGCCTCTGCGCCCACGTTGGGCGAATAATTCCAACAGCGATCGCATTTTTGTCCCTGGGCATTCACAACCCCAATTCCCAAGGCATCGGACTCAGAATGGTAGGGCAAATCGGCCAGGGGGGTTGGTGTGGTTAGCAATTCTACCTGGGAGACAATTAGCAAATAGCGCAATTCATCAACCCCATTGCGGACAAAGTTGTCCGTCGGGTTCCAGGTTTGGAGCGCTGTCCTTAGATCCAGATCTGCCACATACAACAACAACTTGGCATCCAGGGAGGAACCGATGGCCTTCTCTGCCCGTGCCTGCTCCATTACCTTATTGATCTCGGTGCGCATCTGCCGCAGGGTGATCCAGAAATCCAGGTTTTCAGTCAGTTGCCACTGGGGGTCTAACTGCACCCAACCCGCTGCAAACACCGAGGCATGGGGGGTGGAGTAGGGCAAAAATTGCCAGATATCTTCCGCCAAATGACAAAGAATCGGGGCGATCGCCCGGGCTAAATTTTCCACCAGAATTTGCAACACCGTCTGACAACTGCGCCGACGGGGGGCATCCACCGCACTGATATAAAGGCGATCCTTGGCAATATCCAGATAGAAATTCGACAGATCAACGACACAAAAATTCTGAACTGCCTGGAAAACTCGGTCAAACTCATAAGTTTGGTAGGCTGAAGTTACCTCCTGCATCACCTCACCCAGCCGGTGCAACATATACCGATCTAACTCGGGCAGGGTCACATAGGGAACCGCATTGATGGCCGGATCAAAGTCATGCAAATTTCCCAGCAGATAGCGCGCCGTATTGCGGATCTTGCGATAGACATCCCCCATTTGCTTGAGGATACTCCGACCAATCAGCACATCGGAGCTGTAGTCCACCGAAGACACCCATAGCCGCAGTACATCGGCCCCGTAGGGCGGCTCTTCCTTTGAGTTCTTGCCACCGTTAATCACTATTTTGGGGTCTAAGACATTCCCTAGGGATTTACTCATTTTCCGCCCCTGTTCATCCAAGGCAAAGCCGTGGGTGAGCACTGTTTTGTAGGGGGCACAGCCATTGACTGCCACACTGGTGAGCAAACTTGACTGAAACCAACCCCGATGCTGGTCAGAGCCTTCTAGGTACATATCCGCTGGGTAGCGTAACTCTGGACGTTGCTGTACCACCGCAGCCCAAGACGATCCCGAATCAAACCACACATCCATGGTGTCCGTGCCCTTGCGATAGCTGCGGCCATTGTTCCGGTAGGCTGCTGGCAACAGGTCGGTAACCGTTAATTCCCACCAGATATCTGAACCCTTCTCAGCCACGAGTTGTTGCACATGGGTAATGATTTCCTCCGTCAGCAACGGCTCCCCAGTCTCTTCGTCATAGAACACGGGGATCGGCACTCCCCAGCTCCGCTGGCGGGAAATGCACCAATCCGAGCGTTCTGCCACCATTGGGGTGATCCGATTTTCCCCTTGGGCGGGAATCCACTCCACCTCGGCGATCGCCCGCAGGGCTGCATCGCGGAACCCTGACACTGAGGCGAACCACTGCTCCGTGGCCCGAAAGATAGTTGGCTTTTTAGTGCGCCAGTCATAGGGGTATTTGTGCACATAGGCTGCTTCTTTCAGCAGCGACCCCGCCGTCTGCAAAGCTTCGACAACGGCGGTATTGCCACTGCCTAAAACACTTAAGCCCGCGAATACCCCGACCTCTGCGGTGAAATTACCATCCCCATCGACGGGGGCAAACACCGGGAGACCATAGCGTTGTCCCACCTGGTAGTCCTCAAGGCCGTGACCCGGAGCCGTATGCACCAAACCAGTACCGGAGTCCGTCGTAACATAGTCGCCGCCAATCACCACCGGACTCTGGCGGTCAAATAAGGGATGACGATAGGTGACGTGCTCCAGGACTTTACCCATGAGGGTGGCTTGGATGGTCAATGTGGTCTCTAAGGTCGCCGATAGTTGCTCCACCAAATCTTTCGCCACTATTAGATAGCGGAATTTACCAGAGAATTCAGACCCGGTTTCGACGACGGCATAGACCAACGCTGGATTCACACTCACCGCCAGATTCGCTGGGATCGTCCACGGGGTGGTTGTCCAGATCGCAACTCCCAACTCCCCCAGGTAGGGATCAAGGGGAAGTTGCAGATCGGGGGGCAGGGCAGTGACCTCAAAGGCTACATAGATACTCCGGGAGGTATGCCCTTCTGGATACTCCAACTCTGCTTCGGCGAGGGCTGTTTTAGAACTGGGACTCCAGTGAACAGGCTTCAAGCCGCGATAGATATGCCCTTTGAGCACCATTTGTCCAAAGACACCAATTTGGGCGGCCTCATAGGCGGGGGTGAGGGTGAGGTAAGGATGGGCCCAATCTCCCCAAATGCCGTAGCGCTGAAAGTCCTGGCTCTGTTGCTTCACTGTCTCTAGGGCAAAATCACGGGCTTTGTGACGCAATCCTAAGGGGGTGAGCTGCTGCCGTTCCTCCGCTTTGAGGGTTTGTAACACCTTGAGTTCAATTGGCAGGCCATGACAGTCCCATCCTGGGACATAACGCACCTTGCGTCCCTGCAACAGCTGAAATTTGTTGATGATATCTTTGAGAATTTTATTCAGGGCGTGACCAATATGGAGGGAGCCATTGGCGTAGGGTGGCCCATCGTGGAGGATAAAAGGGTCTCCGGGATTTTGCTGTGACAGCTGTTGATAAATGGTTTGCTCTTCCCAGAACTGTTGTAATTCGGGTTCACGCTTGATGGCGTTGGCCCGCATATCAAAGTTGGTTTTGAGCAAATTGACGGTGTTCTTGTAAGTGCCGGGTTCTGTCACAGTCAAACCTTGAGAAATGTTGCGATATGTTTTCCCCCATTATCTGCGAGAAGTTTCACAGCCTCAAGTTGCAGGCGTGAGATTCTGAGATGCAGTCATGGGGGGATGGATGGGGGAACTTAGCCATCCACAATATTAAGATGACAAAACTAGTGGTCTGGTTCTGGGTCTGTTGAACTCGTAGATGCGTCCACTTCAGGGGCTGAGGATGACTCGTTAGCAGTACTGACCTCGCTGTCAAATGTCAGTACTACGGGTGGAGCAGCCTCCGTTGAGTCTATTGCTGCTGTTGTCTCAGTTGCTGCGTCTAGAATTGGCTCTGCATCGGAAACGGTCTCTGTTTCTGGCTCGGCATCGGCAGTTAGAGCCTCTACTGGGGTAGTTTCGGCCTCAGCACTGGCCTCAGTTTCAGTCTCATTTGCTATTTCTGCGGTCATAATTTCGTGTGTTGCTTCTGGAAGATCCTGAGCTTCTCCAGGAGCAATCACAGTTTCAGCCGTTTCTCCTTCAGCCTCAGCAGTCGTCTCTAGCGTCGTGATTGCGGCAGGAGTGTCTGAAATGTCTGGGTCGGGTGAGATCTCAGTTTTGTCCTGGATCTCCTCAACCACTGCTGCCGTCATTCCCCACTCATCCTCACCCCCTTGAGCGTCGGAGACAGGAGTTTCTGGGGCTTCTGCCTCTGATGTCCGAAACTGCTTCCGCACATAGACAGGTTTACTTTCTGTTGTTTTGCTCCGTGAACCGAGGGTCGATTGCCACAGATCCTGGAGAATGGCCAATGGTCGATCGTAGACAATTTGCCACCAGTGTCCAATCCGCTCAGTCAAGTTGATCCCAGCTTTGGCGATCGCCGACTTTGCATCCTTCACGACTACGACTGCCGTCACAGGCTCCGATGGCTCCGGGACTTCTGCCCAAGGATCAACCTCTAAAGATTTAGGCACAGTTGCATCAACGGGACTCCCCTTGGTGACCGCTGGCTGCGGTTGGGAGGTTGACAGCTCCCCTTCAGCAGGGGTGGTTGAGTCCGTGATCTTCAGAGAGGAGTCTAGCCCCTGAGGATCGCCAGGTATCGTTGGCTGAGTTTTAACCTGAGGTCGCTGACTCAGGACTGCTTTCAGGGAGGTTTGTAGGCGCTGCCAGAGCAGTTGAGCTTGGTTGGGTAATTGAGAAAGCTGCTCAGGACTGCTCCACTGAGCCAGCTTTGACTGCAACATTTGCCAGTCGGGAAGCGGCGTTTGTTGATCGGAGGGTGTTGACTGCCGCCGGAGCCAGAGGGTCTGCCACCCCAACCACCCTAGTAAAGCCACACTGGCAGTTTGTCCGATCAGCACGCCCCCGGTAATGCGCCCAGCACACACCCACAAGACCAACGCATAAAACATAGCGACTCCACTCCAGATGAAGTCATGTTTACGATGGATTTCCGGGAAGAAAAAGGCAGACAGATACAGAACAAAACTACCCAGCCCTACGAGCAATGCCAGGATATAGGCCAGCATGAGGCAACCTCCTGAAACGACCAACAACCCAACTGCGGGATCACAGTTGATACTTTCTTATTGTCGCCAACATTGGCTCTTCTGCTCCACAGTCCTCGACTTTCCTGGCGATCGCCATCTCCGCAACCGTTCCAGAACCCGATCGGCTCTCTTGAGTAGCAGTTCAGCCACCTTGGGACACTGGCAGTGCTCATGGATTTTACGGTGCAACCTAGCATCCACTAGGATTGAAAGGCTATCTGCTACCACGGTTTCCACTGACTTAGGTCAGCATTGGCACTCAATTACTCGGCAGTGATGCCCCTAGGAAGCAACCATGACGTGGATGGAGTTAAGCCTCGACACAACCCCCGAGGCCGTTGATTGGGTTTGTACCCTGTTAGCCACAACCTCCTATGTGAGGGAGGTACGGGTTCGGTCATCCATCGCTAGCGATGGTCAAAGGGGGGGCGTTGAACATTGCCCGTTGACCGAACAACCCATCGATCCTGCTGAGGCCACCCCCGGCTGGGCCTTCACGATTTGCTTCTATCTCCCCTACGACCTGCGGGTGCGGGCCCGTGTGGATGCCATTGAGGCGCTGCTTTCACCCCTACAGCGGACGGGTATTGCCACCGTTCTGGAAGTAGCGATCGTGTCAGAGCAACCCGAGTACCCTGTGGCCTCCATCCCTTTGATCCATCGGATTGGAGAACGGTTTGTGGTGCTGGCTCCCGGTGTTCCCTATCCATCGCAGCAGAGCGACGAAATCCTCCTCAGACTTGAGGCCAGCCTCGCCTTTGGGAGCGGTCTCCATCCGGCGACAGCGGTGAGCCTCCAATTACTAGAGCGGCATGTGGTTCCGACAATGCAAGTCCTCGATCTCGGATCTGGGACAGGAATTCTCAGTGTGGCGATCGCCAAATTAGGCGCGCAGGTTTTAGCCCTGGATAACGATCTGCTGGCAGTGCAAGCAACTCAAGCCGCTGTGGAACAGAATCAGGTGGAGCAGCAGGTAACTGCGAGGGCAGGTAGCTTGGGCTGTGGTAGTCGCTTAGGACATTGGCTGGGGGGTGACATCCTTGATCAAGCACCCAGTGTTAATGTCACCCAAGCCTTTGACCTGATTATGGCCAATATTTTGGCACGGGTTCACATTGCCCTTGCGGATGACTTTAAGCAGGCACTGCGGCAGACCCATGCCCAGGGGGGGGTACTCATTACCAGTGGATTTACCACCGATCAGGAAGAGGCTGTTGATACTGCTTTAAGTGCAGCGGGGTTTGCTTCCCTTGATCGTGAACAATGCCGGGAGTGGGTAGCTTTAGCGCATCGCCTTACCTGAATGACTGGATTGCAAATCATTGGTGCGGATGTCTTGGCTGGTGGCAGCGGAGCCGATGTGCTGTTTGGCGACCTAGGCAGTCTCTGGAATTTCAACCACCTTGCGAGAAGGACGACTTTTTCGGGGTAAGGTCAAATTCAGAATGACGGCCTCTCTGTAAAAGGGTGCCAAGGCATCACTGGTTTCCAGGAGAGCGCAGGGGACATTCTGTTAAGACCAACTCAAATAGGAGGAGCGATGGACAAAGTAGCGTTTTGGAAGTTGATGGATGCCTCGCGTCGCTCGGCGGAGGGTGACCCAGAAGCCCAGATTGACGTGTTGCGAGAGAAGCTCGACAAGCATAGTCCTGAGGAGCTGGTGGACTTTGATCACATATTTACCGAGTACCATAGCCGTGCCTATACCTGGGATCTATGGGGGGCTGCGTACATCATCGGCGGTGGCTGTTCAGACGATGGCTTTATGGACTTCCGCGCCTGGTTAATCTCTCAGGGTGAAAAAGTATTTGAGGCTGCTCTGCAAGACCCCGAAACATTAGCCCAAGTAGTTAAGGAAGAAGATGGTGACTGTCAGGTCGAGGGCTTTCAGTACATAGCCCTTGAACTATGGGAGCAGAAAACCAACAAAGAACCAGAGGCATTTCCGACCCACCCTATCCAAGGTTCGCAGTCGCCCCTCGGGAAGGAGTGGACTGAGGATGAACTTGAATCCAGGTTTCCAAAGCTCAGCAAGGAGTTCAGCTAAATCCAGGCATTCATATAAGTTGAGCAGCTTTGGCTCAGACAGCTACACACGCAGCCCTCTTAGGTGCAGTGACTTTGGTGTAAAAATCTTGCAAATTGCTGAAATGACTGCTAAATATAGGCTTTTCCTAGGCTTCATCAGCCCTAGGTCGCAAGTTCAAATCTTGCCTGAGTCATGTAGTTTTCAAGCATCGTCCGTCTCATTCAACCCTCGCTGCTCCAGCGCATGGGCGCATTTCGGGCATCCTCATGGCTCCGTGGCTGAGTTTCAGCATCCAGGGCATTAACAACCTGATTGTAAAGATCCGCTGCCTGCTGGGGTGAATTGCCAATGCTGGTCAGCCCCAGCTTACCGAACTCGGATAGGCAACCCATGAGATGAAAGACCGTGCCAGACTCGGTACTGGTGTCGAAGTGGAGTTGATATTCGGCAATAATGTCCATTAAGTCATTGGGAAGTAAGCCCCGATAACGGTCTTTTTGCAGATTGTCCGTGGCGACATAGTATTTTGCCTGTCCATGCTGGCTATAGAAAGACCCAGTGGATAGGTTATAGCTGCCGTTGGTGAGAAATCTTAGGGTCATGAAGGGGTGGGTGGTACCCCCTTTTCGGAGGTTAATTTCGATCGCCTGGACATCCCAGGTGTCATTGCCGAGGTGATCGCGCTGCCGCACTGCCACAAAGTCCACCCCATAGCGTTCAATCGCCCCCTTTTCCGCCAGACAGCGTCCCACCTGTTCCCCTAGAATTTGTAATTGCAGACGGTAGGCCGGATCTGCCGGGAAGCGACATCCCAGGTAAACCTGTCCGTTAGGCCCCCCCAGAATTTGGTCATGGGTGGAGAGAATTTCAACTTCACCCGTGGGGGTAATCCGCCCCTGAACACTGGGCGATCGCTTCTCCTCTCCTTCAATAAAAGCTTCCACGATCGCCCCCAATTCTGGGATGCGACTGCTGTAATTCTCCCAGGTCTCGGCTTTGGCTTCAAACTTCAGATGCTGAAAACGATCCAACAGGGTCTTGACCCGGACACAGTGAGAGACGTTGCCGGGGGCAATCTCCCCCAGGGATCTTAAGTCCAGCAAGGCATTGCCCTCCCCGGAAAAGCCCTCGTTCAACTTCACCACTAGGCGCTGCAAGGTCGGCTGGCGTTCCCAGAGTTCGGCGGCGGCGGTGGCCAGATCCGCTTGATCAAAAATCGCGGCACTGCCATCCGGGTGGGGGATGTTGGCCTCTGCAAAAATCTGGCGACTGCCTCCCTTGGTGCCCCACTGCAACAGGGCTGGATCGAGGGCATAGAGGGGAACATTGAGGGCAACGGACAAGTCCCGCTCTAGGGCGGTGGAGTTATAACAAATCATAAAGGAATGCTCGGGACGCAGGGCTTGGCGGATGCGCTCCATCAACCGGGGGCGTTCGAGAATCTTCTGACTCAGGGATTTACAGGAGCCATCGTAGGTCGAAAGCAACAATAGGCGATCTCGGGCATGGGAAAAGGGAATTCCCGGCAGTAGTTGCAAGTAGTAGTCAATCACACTGGGGTGCAGGGGTTCCGAGGTCACATAAACCAAGCGAGTCCGAGGATTCCGCAGCCGAATCAACGAGAACAATAGGCGTTCTTCGTAGTGCTTAAACCCCTGGATCTTATCGAGTTCTCGCCGATCGAGACTCAGGGATGGGATCACCAGAATATCGGTATTGCTACTGTCAAAGGCTTCCAGGTGACGCCAGCGATCGCACAGCCGCCCCTGCAACCTGCGAAAATGATCCAACTGCTCGGGGTTGGAAGTAGGCAAGGTCTGCATTTCCCGGTGTCTACCATACGCTTAATACAGCGATTTTATCTGCTTTCAGCGCCATCGCTGGTTCCTGGGTGACCGTCTTGCTGAGCCAACGGAGCAGAGGGTGGATACTTAGCGATAATCGTCCCCCTGAATTTGACGGAGTCGAGCCGCCTGACGCATCCCATAGTCAGGACGGCAGAAGCGATCTAGTTGGGCTTCAAAAAAATCCCGGTTGGCCTGTAAGTGTCGGGGATTCGGGTCATCCAGGGGATACAGCAACGCCGTTCGTAGCGCCTGAAAAACCGCAGATGTCACTGTGTACATAGAGCGTTGGAAGGTGACGCCAATCTGGTTGAGGATATCATCCTCACCTCGGCAGCGGGTTTGGTAGAACGCCTTGAGGTAAGGGGGGAGAAAATGCAGCATATCCTGGGCCAGCAGCGTCGGGGGAATGCCAGCGGTACCGACGGGGAACTTGTCGGCGTAGAGAACCCCGTAGTGGAAGTCTTTTTGCTCCCGAGGCACTTCATTGGCCTGGGCGTTATAGGACTTGGTACCTCGGAAGGGCGAGGTGCGGTAGAACACGGCTTCGACATAGGGTAAGGCTGCTTCATAGAGCCAGGTAAAGCCCTTTGACTTCGGAATGATTTCGTAGCATTGACCCCGGATATAAACATGGTGGTAAATCGGGCGACCAGCGATCGCAAAGATGCCGTTGACCAGAAAATTCATTGCCTCGGGAATGCTGGTGACCTTGCCTTCATCGTAGAGATCCGAAACCTCAAAAAATACTGGAGCCATGACCTCCCAAAACAAGCCCAGATTACTGTAGTAGGACATCTGACGGCACTGCTCCAGAAACAGATCTGGGAACAGCTTGTAAAGCCCTATCATCACTGGGTTGAACTGGAAATAAGCTCGAATTGCTCGATCAGCGTTGGCTTTATACTCGTCGCTATCGAGATAGGGATCAAATTTGCCTCCCATACCGCGATGCCAGAGCATTGCCCGCATACATTCTTCAGCAAACTCCATATTGATCCGGTCATGCCAGAGGTGGTGGAACAGCCGGGGCAGGTTGCCCGTTTCTCCCGTTTTCATAAAGGCCAGGAGTTCCGGGTGAGCCGTAGCTGGCCCCCGCCAGATCCGCAGGTCAGCATCTTCCCCAGCATAGTGGTTATGGAGATCCAGATAGTCTTGGGGCAGGAAGTACTTAAAGAAAGGGAAAGGGTCTAGAAACACGCGCTCAGCAATATAGAGCAGATCCCGCCAGTAAAAATCCATGGGGACAGCGTAGGCTTTCCAGATACCAATCACTTGCATCAGGTTTTCCGGGCTATCCGGCAGCATAGCCCCCCCTGCTTCCAGGCGATGGACGACATCGGCAAATTCGTGTTGGGAGGGGGGGAGTTTGGGGGGAGAAAGGGTCGGTGTGAGCAGCGATTCCGTCATAGTGAGTCTGTAATGAGGGGTGAAGATGCACAATCGAACGACCAGTGGCGGAGCAAGGGAAGTACTTATTGCTCGGTTCTGGTTGGATCACTCAGGGCTAGGGGGGAGCGTTGATCCAGGGAAACAGCCGCGACCATCGCATTGGTCGTCGGTTCACTCCAACGCACTAACCAACTGGGCTGAACACCCAGAAACATGATCAGAGCGGTTAAGACCAATGCGGGCAGATGTTCCAACCCGGTGACTCTGGGGTAGTAGGCAGTGGTGTTGTCCAGTTTGCCAAAACAGGTACGATTCAGCAGGATCACAAAGTAAACTGCCGTCAGACCCGTACCCACAACCGACAATAGGGTGGCCCAAGGGAACACAGAAAAACTGCCTTGAAACACAAGGAACTCAGCGATAAACCCGACCATGCCAGGAATTCCCGCACTGGCCATGCCAGCGGTGATCAGCAGGGCGCTGGTCAAGGGTAAACCCCGCAGGGGATTCAGCAGTCCATTCAGCACATCCAGTTCCCGAGTCCCCACCTTGGACTCAATGACCCCCACCAGGTAGAAGAGCAAAGCTAGAATCAAACCGTGGCTCACCATCTGGGAAACCGCTCCCACCAGGGCTAGGGGCGTCATCGCTGCGGTTCCCAAGAGGATATAGCCCATGTGACCGATGGAGCTATAAGCCACCATACGCTTGATATCTTTTTTGGGCGATCGCCGCCAAGGCACCATAAATGATGGAAAGGGCGGCAATGATCGACAATCCTGGGGCAACCAACGACCAGGTATCTGGGAATAAGCCGATACAGAACCGAATCAGGCCATAGGTGCCCAACTTAGCCAAAATTCCCCCCAAGAGAATCACCACGGGGGTGGAAGCTTCCACATAGGCATCGGGTAGCCAGGTGTGCAAGGGAACCAGGGGAATCTTAATGCCGAATCCAATCAGCAGCATTGTCAATAGAATCAGCTGGGTGGGCTGGGATAAACCCTGGGTTGAGATGGCATCGTAATCAAAGCTAGAGGTGCCACTTAACCAGGCCAATGCCAGAAACGCCGCCAGAACTAACATCCCAGAAACCGCTGTGTAGATCAAAAACTTGATGGCAGCGTATTCCCGCTTTTGACCCCCCCCAGATCACAATCAAGAGATAAAAAGGAATCAGTTCTACTTCATAGAACAGGATGAACAGCAACAGGTTCTGGGCCACCAATGCTCCGGCCATGCCTGCATTCACCAGCAATATCAGCGTATAAAACAATCGCGGGCGAGGCAGGGGTTGACCATTGGGCAATCCAGCATGACTGCCAAAGATGACCCCCAGGGTGAGCAAATTACTCAAGGCCAGCAGCGGCAGGGACAGGCCATCCACCCCCAGGGTGTAGTTCAAACCTAGATGGCTGATCCAGGAGAAGGATTCCCGCATTTGTAAGCCGGGGTTGCTGAGATCGAACTGACTCATTAACCATCCAGTCCACAGCAGCAGACTTCCGGCGATCGCCAGGGCTCCCCAGCGTGACCGGGTAGCAGAAATGGTTCCAGGCCAAAATCCGATGAGTGCCGCACCCACCACAGGTAACCAGATCAAGGTACTTAGCATAGTCAATCGTCGATTCCTACAGAAACGTTTGGCGTTGTTTAAGGGCTAGGAGAAGAGAGGGCTAGGAGAACCCAGGAGTCAGGCGTAGATTGAATTCTGGATTCTGAATTCTAGATTCTGCCCACTCCAAAGTTGCCTGTTGACCCCTAGGGCCCGGTAGTGGCGATCGCAGACAGGGAAAGGTGAGACAGGAAGGGCCAGCCTAACCAAACGCCTAAGCAGGAAAGTCCTACGAGAATGGTGAGGGCATAGAACTGAGACTGACCGGAGGTACTGTATTTCAAGCCTTCGCCCCCAAAAATGGAGGAGATGCCCACAAGATTGACAATGCCATCAACGACATAGCGATCGCACCAGGATGTGAATCGGGAAACCAGATCCACCGCCAGTACAAAGCTGATTTTGTAAAGTTTGGCCGTGTAGAGGTCGTAGGCTAAGAAGTCTTGGAGGGCTGGAGATGGAAGCTTTACAGGTTTTGGCACCACGTTCCCTAAGTAGATAAAGGCACTGATACTACAACCCAGAAGGCTAGAACCAATTAACCCAAGAGCGACTGGATAATTCACGATCACCCAATCGGGGAGGAGGGACAGGCTTTGTAAAATCAGGGGCAGATGTAACACGAAGCCCAGCAGTACCGCCATCGGCAACGCCATCGGCCAGTGAATTTCCGGCGATCGCTCCGTCATCGCTGAGGGTTTCCCGCCAAACATCAGACTAAATACCCGGGTGAGACCAAAGGCGGTTAAGCCATTGACCAGCCCTAACACCCCCAGCAGGCCAAATTGATGGTCATCCCACAGGCCATCTGCCAGCTGAAGTAAGGCCCAAAATCCACCCAGGGGTGGCACGGCGATCAAACCCGCTGCCCCTACGAGGAAGGAAAACCCACTCACCGGACGCCGAGACCACAGACCTCCGTGCTGGGTTAAGTTTTGAGTAATGCTGTTCCAGATCACGCCCCCCACACTCATCACCAAGAGGGCGATCGCCACTGCATGGGTGAGAACAAGGAGCAAAGCCGCTTCATCGTGCTGGGTTCCCACCGCAATGAATACCAATCCCATGTAGGCACTCACCAAATAAGACAGTGCCCGCTTGGTATCAATCTGGGCGATCGCAATCAGGGTGCCACCGATCGCAGTGGTTGCCCCAATCACTACCAGAGCCGTTAAAGTAATCGGGGACAGTGCCAAAACAGGTTGTAATTTCACTAACACCCAGGCACCGGATGCCACCACCACTGAGTTCCGAAGAATGGTACTGGGCAGTGGCCCTTCCATGGCCTCATCCAGCCACAAATGTAAGGGAAACTGGGCGCACTTACCCATGGGGCCAGCAATCAGCGCCAACCCGATCAAGGCCGCAACGTTTGGGTCAACTTGTGCCGTCTGTGCCCAAACGGCTAACTCTGTAAAGTTCCAGGTACCAGCCAAGGGCAATAGGGCAATCACCCCCATGAGCAGGAATAAATCCCCCACCCGTTTGGTCAAAAAAGCATCGCGGGCTCCCGTGACCACCAAGGATTGATTAAACCAAAACCCAATTAGGAGGTAGGTGCCGAGGGTGAGGATTTCCAGGATGACGTAACTAAAGAAAAGGGAATTACACAGTACTAATCCCGATAGACCCGCCTCAAACAGAGCCAGCAACGCGAAGAATCGCGCCCACCCCCAGTCCATTTCCATGTAACCAATGGCATAGAACTGGGCCAATAGATTCAGACCATTGATCAAAATTAAAGCCCCAACGGTTAAGGAAGATACCTCAACGGGCAAGGTGAGATTTAAATTTGCCACCTGCAACCAGGGATAGAAAAATTCCTGGGGGGGTTGATGCCACGTGAGGGGCAGAAGCGCCACACTGTGGAGCACTGCAAGCAACGTCGTGCAGGTATTCACATAACCCGCAGGACGAGGTCCCGTGCGCCGGGTAATAGAGGGCAACCAGAGAATCGATAACAGCGCCCCCAGTAGCGCATAGCAGGGAATCAACCAGGCTGTTTCAACTAGAAATTGATACATCAACTACGCCCCTAACAGTGAAAATAGCGATGAAAAAATAACCCTGATTCTACGTTCAGGGATTCAAAGGTTATAGCAGGCTGAAAATCGTGTTACCGAAGGTCTAATGACCCACTCCTGGATAAAATGAGTTTTGCAACATGAGGGCATAACCCTGAGCGTGCAGATTCACTGAACCAGGATATTGAAGGAGTTAAAATTTCTCAGCTGGTAGCCTGAGAGTAATCTTAAGATTTATAAAATCAAAATACAAACCGGGAATCCCAATGGCACCGATTACTTTTTTTGATGGATGAAACGCCTTCAGCAACCTAGCCCATAGCAATGAAGCACCCTCATGACTTGGCCAGCATGGTTTTCACCCTTAATTTCCGGGAGGGGTTATCAACAGCGATCGCCCTTAGGGCTGATTTATAAAGTCGGCTGAAACTCTTTCATGGCAAGCCTTTCAAAAAACAGCCTTCTTAAGCTATCTGAAGCCTGAAAGCCATAAATGGCAAGGGTTTTAGCCCCTTAAGATTTTCTTTGTAAATTAGCCCTTAAGGTATGGATTGCTCAGACATCGAACTTTCTGAAGGTGTGGAATCGAAACTACTCTATTTGACGATCTCATCAAAAAAAGCATCCTGGTTCTCAAAGATCTCTAGGACGCGATCTAAATCAGAAATTTCTAGCAGGGTTAAGGCTTGCTCGTTCAGAGAACAAAGACAAAGCCGACGTCCAGCCAACCTCAGCTTCGTATGCATGTGAATAAGCGTCCCTAAGCCGGAGCTGTCGAGGAAGGTAATCTCTTGCAAATCCACCAGGATAATGCTGGCATCTGCCTCGAAACAGCGCTTAAAATCCTCTAGGAAGGCTGCGGAGTTGGCGGTGCTCAAAAATCCAGTAGGCTGAATGACCCGAATCTCCGTAGAAATCAGCATAGACCTAAGGGCAATTAGGTAACCTTGTGAACCTTATTGGCATCAATAATTATAGAGTTAATTTTGTCAGATGACTGACTAGAGACTGATAACCAGACTCTAAGTCACTATAAACCCGCAGCCATGACCTACCGCTGTACAGAGTCGGCACCTTCTATGTACTTCAGTAGAAACTGGCACAATTACGACATTCACCTAGGTCTCGTTAATCTTCGTGCTCTTCAAAGGGGTCACGCAGATCCTTGGCAGGCGGTCCAAATGAAACATACACACCATAACCAGTCACCGCAATAATAACGGCACCAATCGAAATGCTAAGAACTATTGCAGGTTCCATGAGTTCAATCCATCTCGTGACATCCCTTCCCCTATAATATTACGGAAAGTTACAAACGTCCTCTCGAAATTCATTTTGGGTGAGCTATGGCACAACGCACTAGATTGGGAGATATCCTGAAGCCCCTCAACTCTGAGTATGGGAAGGTGGCTCCAGGTTGGGGAACAACTCCATTGATGGCTGTTTTTATGGGCTTATTCTTTGTCTTCTTGCTGATTATTCTGCAACTCTATAATTCCTCCCTCCTCATTGAAAATGTGACCGTCGGTTGGAGAAGTCTGGGTGGCTAGGGCTACCAACTTGCAGAACTGCAACAGATACCCCGGTTTGGCCGGGGTTTTTTATGGGTGTGCGCCCTATACTGGTTAGGTGGTTTCAGTGCTAAAGGATCACAGCGCAATCGGCCACTGAACCTAGCGCATTCACAGGAGGGATGGAGATGAATGTATTCGGCATTGGCTTACCAGAAATGGCACTGATTATGGTGTTGGCCTTGCTAGTGTTTGGCCCCAAGAAACTGCCAGAAATTGGCCGCAGCATGGGGAAAGCAATTCGTGGGTTTCAGGAGGCTTCCAAGGAATTTGAGACAGAGTTCAAGCGCGAAGCCGATCGCCTCGAATCAGTGCCTCCAGAGCCCATGAAAGCTGATCTAGAGATGCCTCCAGCCTTAACTGCGGCAGCGACACCCGTGGCGCTGGTGAACGATCCCTCTCCCTCTCCCAGCATTGTTGAAGAGACAGAGGTCTCTGAAGCCGTTGCCACCCCCCATCAACATCGACCGGAGTAAGCTCGGATGGCGATCATAACCCCTGGTTAGATTTGCCTGGGATATTCCTGAACTGGTTGTGCTATTCAGGGGTCACATAGGCGGCTGTAATGCCACCATCTACCAAAAACGTCGATCCATTCACAAAGGAAGACTCGTCACTCGCTAAGAATAGGGCTGCATTGGCAATTTCCTGAGACTGGGCAAAGCGTCCCGGTGGTATATGAACCAATCGCCGTTGGCGACGGGCAGGGTCTGACAGCAGTTCAGCCAGCAGGGGGGTTTCCACTGGGCCAGGGCAGAGGGCATTGGCACGAATATTTTGACGGGCAAATTCCACAGCAATTTCGCGGGTCAGGGATAGGACTCCACCTTTGCTGGCTGTATAAGCAGATTGGGAAGTTGCTGCCCCCAGCAAGGCTACAAAGGATGCCGTATTAATAATTGAGCCACCCCCCGCCCGTAAAAGGGCCGGAATTCCATACTTACAGCCCAGAAACACCCCTTTGAGGTTGATATTCATGGTCAGATCCCAGATCGCTTCTTCTGTATCGACCACCGAACCATCCGCGGCATGAAAGATGCCGGCATTATTAAACAAAATGTGGAGCGCACCATAGGTTGACTCCGCCGCTGCAACCATGGCTTGAACCTCCACTGCCTTGGCAACATCAGCAGCCACAAACGTCGCCTGTCCACCTGCTTGGGCAATCAGGGTCACGGTGGCTTCCCCCGCTGTTGGATTGATGTCACTGACAACGACCCGAGCCCCTTCTTGGGCAAAGAGAAGGGCAGAATCTCGACCGATACCACTGCCTGCACCTGTAATCAGAGCCACTTTGTTGGCTAACCGCATAGACTCTCCTCGCCATCCTCTCGACTACATGTTGGTGTTAGCTGCCACAGGCTAGGGCATACCCAGAATTACGGGTTGCCGCAGCCTTGACTAAGGCTTGAAATAAGCGGGAATGAACTGACTCCCAGGGGGAGAGTTCTGGATGCCACTGCACAGCGACTAACCAGGGGTGATGCCGATGCTCCATGGCTTCAACAAGACCGTCCGCCGCCTGAGCAACTACTTGCCAATCTGTGTCAACAACCTGATGGACCGCTTGATGATGCCAGGAAACGACCTTGACTGTGGTTGCCCCCAAAATACTGGTTAAGCGACTATCGGCAACCAGGTAAGTGTCGTGCTCGATCGGGCGACGGGGGTGATCTAAGCGATGGGGGATCGTTGTGCTGTAGACCTCAGGTACATGAAGAACCAGGTTGCCCCCGGTGGCGATATTGAACAGTTGCATCCCCCGACAAATTGCCAGAATCGGGAGATTGGTTCTCAGTGCTTGTTGGGCCAGGGTGAGTTCAAATCCATCTCGTTCAGCATCCACCATATAAAGTGAGGGATGGGAGTCACCCCCGTAAAGGCTTGGATCTATATCCCCGCCGCCGGAAAAAACTTAATCCATCAATTACATCCAGAAGGCGACTGGGTTCCGGTTGGCTGGGTGGCAGCAACAGCGGAATTCCCCCTGCCCACTTCACCGCATCCACGTAGGCAGCTGGTAGGTTAAAATCCTGTACCTCATTCCGACCATAGGTGGTAATCCCAATCATCGGAGGCCGATTTTGCTCCAAGCTATTCCCCCTCTGAGTCAGTCCAGGCAGCAACAACCTAGGGTATCCTATCGTAAATATTCCTAAGTAAGGATAATGCGTTCTCCCACCCACTTCAACTTCCACCAATTCGCCAAGGCAGTCGTCAAACCTAAGGGTCGCGCCGAATTCATCCCTTATTAGTGTCTACAGGCTTTCAGAACCGTCGCCAACGGGTACTTCGCCCATGGCAAACTTCTCACATCACAACCCATCAGTCATCGTTATGAAACCACTGAAGAGTGGGCCGGAGAACTCAACTTCAAGGCGCTGAGTGTGGGTGTTGGAGTGAGTGGTTTACGGGCAGAAATAAATGCTGTAAATTGCTCAACCAGCACAGGGTTGCGCCAGCCTCCTCTCACTTCTGCTGCCAGAATTTTTAGTGCTTCCTCTTGGGAGAAGGCTGGTTTATAAGAGCGTTCATTGGTGAGGGCATCGTAGATGTCAATCACCTGGAAGATCTGAACTATATAGGGAATCCCATCACCAACCAAGCCATCTGGGTAGCCGGAGCCATTCCAGCGCTCATGGTGATGGCGAATAATGGGAATCACACCCCGCATGGTACGGAGAGGCTTACAAATTTGTTCACCGATCAGAACATGCTGCTGCATAATTGCCCACTCTGCATCTGTAAGCTTGTCAGTCTTGAGCAAAATGGCATCCGGAATCCCAATCTTGCCGATGTCATGCAGATACCCACCCCAAGCCAGATCACGAATTTGACTCCGGGAGAGGTTTAAGAATTCACCAAAGACTCTTCCCAGTTCTGCCAAACGCTCGCAGTGATCACCCGTGTTGGGGTCCCGGCTCTCGACGGTTCGGGCAATGGAAAATAACACTTGTTCGGAATGCTCCAGATCTTCGTTCAGCTGCTTTTGGCGAACGAGGGACTTCACCCGTGCTGATAATTCCAGGTGGTCAAAGGGTTTGGTCAGAAAGTCATCTGCTCCAGCCTCAATGCCCAAAATTCGCGATCGCCGATCATTGAGAGCAGTGATAAACACCACTGGAATCAGTCGGGTTTGCTCATCCTGCTTTAACCGCCGACAGACCTCAAACCCATCCATGCCTGGCATCATCACATCCAGCAAAATCAGATCAGGATTGATCTCTAAGACAGCACTGAGGGCAGCAACACCACTCTCTGCTTCCAAGACGTTGTATCCTTCAACCGAAAGCAGTGCCACAGCCGTTAGCCGACTAGAGGGATGATCATCTACGACCAGAATGCGAGGGAGATCGGGATCGATACTGTTCACAGGGGCACCCTTTGCGCTTTCGCCATGAATACCTTCATAGTCCTAGGATAGGCTGATGGGAATCTCTGGGGACGATGAATTTTTATTCAGTATGAGAAATTCAGAGCGTTGAGGAATCGGGTGTTTTACGGAGATTACTGGCAAGCCAGTCAATGAAGGTGGGGAAATATACCATCACGGCACTCCTGGGACTCCAGATGGGGAAAATTTGGATCATCGGCTCTGGGATCTGCATAGCGAGGTAGGCTATCGGCTAGATGTATTCAGGAGTGTTGGATAGCCGTCAATATATGGTAATCCGGCGTGATTCCATTACCGAATCGCTCCAGCACTAGACACCGAAAATCTGCGCCAGTGGCTTGGGTCAAGATTCAACTTCCTCCTTGTTGCCCTACAAGTCCGGAGACGAGCTGCTGAATGACTGGGGTAATTCCTGCTAGTGCTGGGGAGAGTAGCACTGCCACAAAAGAAGCTACAAGAATCGCACGGGCGAGAGTAATGTTATCGCGGCTGTGTTGAAAGAATCGCTCATCCCATCGCCTTACATCTTCTTGAAGCTTGGAAATAGCTTCCGAGTTCTTCTCCACCAATGCCTCAATTCTGGCGAGAGTATCGCCTTCACTTGCCTGCATGGGTAGCCTCCTTTGGGATGTCAAATCTCATCCCGCGCGATTCTGCTAACTCTAGTATCGCTCCTTATCGTGAAGCTGCGCCAGTATTGAAACAGGCGATCGCCCTCGGTCTGCATAAAGAAGACTGCTTCAGTATGTGTGCTTATGCTTTGTTGAGATCGGAGCAATTTACCGAATCGATCCAATATCACCAACAGGCACTCGATCTGAATCTTGACAACGCAGGCAATTGGCACAATCTAGCTTTGGCCCAGGAGTGTTTAGGAAACTATGAAGATGAGATCGCTAGTTACGATCTCGCCCTCACCCTCAAGCCCGACGATCCGCAAACACTGACCCATCTAGGCAATGTACTGCGACATGGGGGAAGATTTCAAGAGGCAATGGCAGCCAGAGATCGCGCCCTTGAGCTAAAACCGAACTACACCGATGCCCTCTATACGAAAGCCGTGATTTTTGCACTTCAAGGTGACACAAACCAAGCCTTAGTGAATTTAAGAGAATACGTTTTGGGAAGGGACTTACATCCCCATTCCTAACTATTCAGAGACTTTGGCGGAAGAACCTACCTTTGACAGTTTGAGAAGCGATCCCGAATTTCAAGCATTCCTCCAAGAACTTTAATCCATTTGGGAAGGGACTTACATCCCCATTCCTAACTATTCAGAGACTTTGGCGGAAGAACCTACCTTTGACAGTTTGAGAAGCGATCCCGAATTTCAAGCATTCCTCCAAGAACTTTAATCCATACAGGAGTTGCCTCCCACCGCAGAATAGTGGAGTGAGCCTTACCGAAGGAGCGGGCCGCCGCCCCCACGCCCATCCCTTCAGTGCGGACATTCAACCCAGAGGCCACCATTGAATTAGGCGATCCCAGTCGGGCCATCGGGGTGCCAGTGCGCTCATTATCTTGCTTGCTGCAATTCGGCATCGGTGTCGTTGCATCAGGGTCCCATTGAGGCCTGGTTCTCGCCCATTTTTAACGACCTGTTGGCTCTAGCAGTGAAAACAATCCATATGCAGTGGGGTAATTGCACTGCAACTATTTTACCTATCATCGTTTAACAGACCAGTGCCAAGATCTTTCTGGTCAAGCATTGGGGTACAGAGCAGTAATTTTTGGGGGAGGCTAAAGTCTAGGACTCCTTATGAACGCTCCCTCTGACTTGAGAACGGGGAGTAACTGATGAGGCGGACGATCGTCAAGAAATTCCTTACTCCCAAAGGATTTCAGCGGATCGAAGTCCCATTTCTCAACCGTGTCACCCCCTAGGATTATTGCGGATTATGAAGAAATTAAAACTTGTAATAACTTAAAAAGAATGGGATTCTATTCGTCTTAGTATAAAAGGGGCTCGGAAGTCTAAACAGTATATGTACAGATGAGTGAGCTTTGTTCTCTGGTGTTGATCTAGTCTCTCATTTTTCTTGGAGTGCTCTCATAATTTCAGTGAAATCATTCTTGGAAAAATTTGAGTGTTAGCTAAGCTACTGAAATGCTTAGGGAAAGATGACCAGAGCGTTGCAAAGGTTAACGGTTCATCTGTCTTTGTATATACTCCCTGCTTCTGATGTTGTGGATCTAAAATTTAGGAGATTAAATCAATGCTAGATGCATATACCAGGGTTGTTTCCCAGGCTGATGCCCGTGGAGAATTCGTCAGCAATTCTCAAATTGATGCCCTGAGCGCAGTAGTTAAAGATGGGATGAAGCGCACGGACGTAGTTAACCGGATCACCAGCAGCTCATCTGCTATCGTTGCCAACGCTGCTCGTGAACTGTTTGCTGAACAGCCCCAGTTGATTGCACCTGGTGGTAATGCTTACACGAACCGCCGCATGGCTGCTTGCTTGCGCGACATGGAAATTGTCCTGCGCTATGTTACCTACGCTATCTTTACTGGTGATGCTAGCGTTCTGGATGATCGTTGCCTGAATGGTCTGCGCGAAACCTACTTGGCATTGGGCGTCCCCGGTGGTTCTGTTGCTGCTGGTGTTGCCAAGATGAAGGATGCTGCAATTGCAATCGCTAACGACCGTGCTGGTATCACCCAAGGTGATTGCAGTGCCCTGATCGCTGAAGTTGCTAGCTACTTCGACCGGGCTGCCTCTGCAGTCGGCTAATTTTTTGGGTGTCATGGGTCACCATTCCCGCAAGTGACAACTGACTCCTTGCTTTCAACGAAAATCTTTGCAAAACAATCAATAGGGAGATATCAATCAATGAAAACGCAATTGACCGAAGCAGTAGCAGCTGCCGATTCCCAAGGCCGTTTCCTCAGCAATACCGAACTACAAATTGCTTTCGGTCGCCTTCGTCTTGCTAGTGCTGATCTAGAAGCTGCTAAGGCTTTGGCCAGCAAAGCTAGCTCCTTGGCTCAAGGTGCAGCTAATGCCGTGTACCAAAAGTTTCCTTACACCACCTCTACCCCAGGAAACAACTTCGCTGCTGATCAACGCGGCAAGGACAAGTGTGTCCGGGACATCGGCTACTATCTGCGCATGGTTCAATACTGCTTGATCGCTGGTGGTACAGGTCCTATCGATGAGTACCTGATTGCAGGTTTGGCTGAAATCAACAGCACCTTTGATCTATCCCCCAGCTGGTACGTGGAAGCCCTGAAGTATATCAAGGCTAACCATGGTCTGAGCGGTGACCCCGCATTGGAAGCTAACTCCTACATCGACTACGCTATCAACGCCCTGAGCTAGATCGCGTCATTTAGCCCGGCAAGGTGATCAGCTCTACCAGTATGGAAGTAGTTGGTTGCCTTACCGGGCAACTCTTTGGTACTCAGATAGACTTCTTGCAGAGGTAAGTTTTTGCTATGGAAAAACTGGTTTTCCTAACGGCAGTTTTTCCATAGGGCAAGATGTCTGGCATTAAGAAAGATTCTAGAAATTAAAGCGGTCCATTAAGAAATCGAAGTAGGGGAAGCAACTATGGCTGGCTTACAAGAGGCTGGGCGGCTGGGAATCCGCCCGTTCAGTGAAGCAGAACCAGTAGAACTCCGTCCCAGCCGGGATGAAGCAAATGTACAGGCTGTCATCCGAGCAGCCTACCGCCAAGTGTTCGGTAATGAACACATTATGCAGAGTGAGCGTCTGGCTGGTGCAGAATCTCTCTTGCGCCAAGGACAGATAACAGTGCGTGACTTTGTGCGTTCACTGGCTTTGTCTGAGCTGTACCGGGAAAAGGTTTTTTTATTCCAACTTCCAGAGTCGCTTCATTGAGCTGAACTACAAGCACCTATTGGGGCGTGCTCCCTATGATCAAATTGAGATCAGCTCTCATCTAGATCTGTATGAGAGCAAGGGCTACGAAGCAGAGATCAGCTCCTATATTGATTCACCTGAATATCAGCAAAGCTTTGGTGAAAATGTAGTTCCCTATTACCGGGATCTAGTAACCACAGGATCTGGTCAGAAAACCCTTGGCTTTACCCGCCTTTTCCAACTATATCGGGGCTATGCCAACAGCGATCGCTCCCAATTGCCAAGTAAACCCCGCCTGACATGGGATCTCGCTAAAAATCTAGCTTCTCCCATCTCGCCGCCCAGCACTGGAGCTTTGAGTGGAGCAGTGGGTGGCCGTCGGGGCGATGTCTATCGAGTCCGGGTCGTTCAAGGGGCTGCTGCATCTGTGCCAGCTTTGATCCGGCGCAGCACAATTGAAGTGCTCGTCTCCTATGATCAGTTGTCGAATAAACTTCAGCAGCTGAATCGGGTGGGCAGTAAGGTTATTAGTATTCAGCCTGTGTAGGCAGGCAAAGGGGAATCTGAGATTGGTCATACCGGTAGAGAAGCATTCCCGTAACTGATAACCACTCTCAGGTTTCTATCTTCATTTCTAACACACTGACTAAAGGAGAGTATTTCGGTGCCTATTACAGCACAAGCATCCCGGTTAGGGACTTCGGCGTTTAGTAATGCTGCTTTGGTTGAACTGCGTCCACATTCAACCCAGGATGATGTTAAAGCCGTTATCCGTGCGGTGTATCGTCAGCTGTTAGGAAATGCCCATTTGATGGCTTCTGACAGTCTGGTCATTCCAGAATCGCTATTGCGGGACGGCAAAATTACCGTTAAAGAGTTTGTGCGGCTGGTGGCTAAATCGGAATTGTATAAAACAAGGTTTTTCTACAATAACTTCCATAGCCGAGTTACTGAGCTTAACTACAAGCACCTGCTGGGGCGGGCTCCCTATGATCAGGCTGAGATCCGGTATCACATGGATCTGTACGAGACCAAGGGCTACGATGCCGATATTGACTCTTACATTGATTCGCCGGAATATGATGCTCACTTCGGCGAAAACATCGTACCCTACTATAACGAGCTGGTGACTACCGGGATAGGTCAGCGAACCGTAGGTTTTGCGCGCTTCTTCTCCCTGTACCGGGGGTATGCCTCCAGTAGTTCCCAATCCCAAGGGGGTTATCCTCGTCTGGTGACTGAAGTGGCCCGTGGTACAGCATCAACAATTGTTGCTCCTGGGAGTGTTTATACTCGTCCATCCCTCCGGGGCGTTCCCGTCAACAGTGCCTTTGGTGGCTCAAAAGCCTTTGGCTCTGGGCGTCTTTATCGGGTAGAAGTAGCAGCTATTGCTGGACCTGGTTATCCAAAAGTTCGCCGTTCCAATAAGGCTGTGATTATTCCTTTCGAAGAGCTGACGAACCACATGCAGCGGGTTCAACGTCAGGGTGGCAAAATTGCCAGTGTTACACCTCTCTAATTGTTAGTGAAGCAGCCCGAACTGCAACTTCTAAGTGTTTAGTTCGGGTTTAAGGATTTCACTTTTATTTCCTTCTCACTCAATCCTTTGGAGCAAGAAGCGCCTATGTTAGGGACTCGATACTTTCGGTATGAAGTGGTTGGTCTGCGCCAGAATGAAGAGACTGACCGGGGGGGGATTTCCCATTCGTTCCAGTGCCAGCGTCTTTTTCACCGTTCCCTATAGCCGGATGAGTGAAGAGATGCAGCGCATTACCCGTTTGGGTGCCCAGATCGTCAACATTACTCCTGTGGAATAAGGTTAAGAATTTTTGCTGATAGTAAAGATAGATTAGTTGAGTTAATGCGATCGATGCAAGAGTCCAGTTTCAAGGATTCTCTAGTCTTGTCACCGGCGGGAGATGCTGTCGGTGATGAGTCTTTTCTCACTGTAGAACAGGCGATCGCGAATTTACGCGGTTCAGATTTGGGTCTGCGTTATTATGCAGCTTGGTGGTTGGGTCGGTTTCGGGTTACCACCCCGGAGGCAATTGATGTCTTGATTGACAGTCTGGGCGATGAGTCAGATCGGACGACGGAAGGTGGATATCCGCTACGGCGTAATGCCGCTCGTGCCTTGGGAAAGTTGGGAGCGACTCGGGCAGTTCCGGCATTGATCCAGTGCTTGGAGTGTGACGATTTTTATGTGCGGGAAGCAGCGGTGCAGTCCCTTGGAATGTTGGGCGATCGCAGTTGTGTGCCCGTGCTGATGAGCTTCTTGGCAAGTGGCTTGGAGTCAGCCCAAGCCGAGTCCGGCGGTATTCGCTTACCTCATCCCTACAATGCCATTCTGGAAACCTTGGGAGCACTGGGAGCACCGGAAGCGATTCCTCTAATCGAGCCATTTCTCAATCATCCCTTCGAGATATTGCAGTATGCTGCTGCCCGATCAATGTATGAATTAACCCAGGATCCAACCTACGCTGATTACCTGGTGCAGGCGTTGTCCGGTGAAAAACTGACATTGCGCCGTGCCGCCCTTGCTGATCTGGGAGCAATTGGCTATCTACCCGCAGCAGAGGCGATCGCCCACACCCTGGCAGAAAACAGCCTCAAGCTTATTGCGCTCAAAGGTTTGTTAGAGAAACAAGTGCAGCGAACAACTCCACCATCCCTCTCTGAAGGTGCAATTCAGGTGATGACCCTAATGGATGAACTACTGTAAGCGTGACAGCTGAGAATGTAGGTAGAAACCAAGCCTCAATCCTCCTCATCCCTCATTCTTCCTCACCTATGTCTGATACTCTTTCTTCCCTCATTCGTGCAGTAGAGCTAGCTAATTCTTCCGGCGAACTAGTCAAAGCGGTTCGGAATTTAGCTGCAACTCGATTGGAAGGAGCGGTTCCTTCGCTGATTGCCGTGCTCAACTACAACAATCCGGGTGCAGCTGTGGCGGCAGTTGATGGCTTGGTGCAGATTGGAGAGCCTGCTGTATCCGCATTGCTGGAGCAACTTGATCAGAACAACTATACTGCTCGCTCCTGGGCAATCCGGGCCTTGGCAGGAATTGGGGATCCCAGAGGATTGCTCACCCTGTTCGGGGGTAGCAACCGCTGATTTTTTCCCTGAGTGTCCGTCGGGCTGCTACCCGAGGTCTGGGGGCAATGAAATGGCATTGGTTCCCAGAACATCTCCTAGAAATTGCCCAGGAAGAAGCCTTGGAAGCGTTGCTGTTTGTGGCGCAACAGGATGAAGAGTGGGTGGTGCGGTACTCAGCCATTTTTGGCTTACAGTCCCTGGCCGCAGACATTGCTATCGCTCATCCCGATTGGAGATCGCGCATTCAGTCCCAATTCGAGGAGATAGCGGTGAACGATGTAAGCTGGGCTGTGCGTGCCCGGGTTTGGATGGCGCAGCAGTATCTCCAGACCGAGAAGAAGGTGAGTTCACCGGAAGTTGAAGCGCAAGCCTCACCGCTGTCGGCAACGGACTGGCAGATGATTCTAGACAAGTTGTACGCACGCAAGGAGCAGGAGCGGGTTGTTTTAGCGGAAGGCGATCCACGCCGATATCGTGACCTGGCAGTCTCAGTCGCTCCCACGACTGCCAGTACTTAGCCAGCCTCTTCCCTGTCATCTGACTCCTGACCAGATACAACCCGCCGTTGCACCCTAAAATAAGTTTCCACCATTGGTTGATAGATTGTGGTTGATTCTTTGATCATCACAGCCAGCAAGGATCCATTTACCCGTGGCTTGGACTATCTATATGGCGTTCGGAGTCTTGCTTTAGATCCTGAGATGGTCAAGCAGGTTCACGACCTCGAGCACCGGAGTCCCATCTGTATCTGGATCAGTGAGCATATTGAAGCGGTCAACACCTACCTCCAAGCTTGCCTCCAAGCTTGCCAGAATTGTTTTGATCCATGGGAGCAACCTACCCTTCAAATTTTTGCGACTCCCCTCGCTCAGTCCTTTGGAGTGGATGGGCTTTGCAATCTTCAGACTCAGCCAATTTCGATCCTGATCGATGTCGGGCGGGTAATGCCTCAGGACTGGCTAAGGGTGGTTGTTCACGAATATGCCCATGCCCATGCGGGTTCTCCCGGACACCATCAACAGTTTGCTCAATCCCTGGGTCACCTATGTTTGGGTTTAGAGATCGCGCCTCCGTTCTATCAACCTGGCATGGAAGATAGCCTCCGATATTATCCTAGCTATCTTCCAACCCAAGATCCGCTGGCATTTTGGCGAGGGGAAGGGGAAGATTGGCGATCGATGATTACAAATTCTTACTTTCCACCTCAGTTTATAAGCTAAAGTACCTATCCAGACGTATTCAGAAGACCCGGTTACCTCGTAGGACTCGCGCACATCGGCGGATAAAAGACAGATTCACCCCACCCTCCTCTCATTGCACCGCCTGGGCGATCGCCTGAAGCGCTTCATCGCACCAAGCAACCCATTCCTCTTGATAGCGAATAGCCCGACGAATGATTAAATGCATATAGAGGTCTTTGAGTTCGAGCGATTTCAGGTGTTGGATAAAATGTTCATCCATCTTTGTCACCTGTTGCACCATCTCTGCATGGAGTTTCCGTCGCCGTTCAATTTCACCCATCACCTCCTGATGAGAAATCAGATGACCCGCTAGACCCATGACACCTAGATCTTCACGAATAGCCGTGGGTTCGCAGGGTTGGGTTAACCAGTCAGTCAGATCCTTCATTCCTTGTGCCGTAATCGAATAAATTTTTTTATCTAGCCGCCCCGGTTGGGGAATCGCCTCATAGGTAACGCTGCCTTGCTGCTCTAGCTTGGTGAGTTCAGCATAAATTTGTTGCTGACTGGCTTTCCAAAAGCAACTGCCAAACCCTTCAGCAAATTCTTTGGCCACCTCATAGCCGCTGAGAGACTGTCTGGACAGAAACGCCAGAATGGTATGTTTGAGAGCCATAACTGATCGCGGGGGTCGTCCAAAAAATGCTTGACGAATTCTCAAGGTTGAGTATACCGTAATTATTGTATTCAAAAATTTGAATACAATTAATGGAATTAAAAATGCTCAACATCAATTTAGGCGCAATCTGGCGATGTCGGGAGAGTTGGCAACAACGGTTGTATACCCGATATGGATCTTGGGCTGTGGTTACGGGTGCTTCCTCAGGTATTGGTGCAGCGATGGTTCGCAAGCTGGCGGAGGCCGGGCTCAATTTGGTTCTGATCGGGCGCAGCCAAACCGTACTGGAGGAGATGGCAGCAGATCTGACCACTCACTACGGTATCGAGGTTCGGGTGATTAGACTCGACTTGGCACTAGAGACGGGGGTAGAAACAATTGGAGCTGCGACGCGTGCTTTGGATGTGGGATTGCTGGTCGCGGCAGCTGGTTTTGGGACATCGGGATCGTTTCTTGACGCCTGCCTGGAAGAAGAAATGGCAATGCTCAATGTCAACTGCCGTGCCCTCTTGGGTTTGAGCTGGTACTTCGGGCGTCGGTTCGCACAGCAGGGTCGGGGGGGCTTGGTGCTAATGAGTTCCATCGTAGGTTTTCAGGGGATGCCGTTTGCCGCCCACTATGCAGCGACCAAAGCCTATGTGCAGGCACTGGCTGAAGCGTTGGATGTGGAACTTGCACCTCTGGGCGTCGATGTTTTAGCTGCTGCTCCCGGCCCAACTCAATCCGGCTTTGCCACTCGCGCTGGGATGCGGATGGGGATGGCTCTGAAACCTGGTGACATCGCTCTGCCAATCCTGAATGCCTTAGGTCGTCGGGCTACGGCACTGCCTGGTTTCCTGTCAAAACTGCTGACATACTCGTTGGTGCTGCTGCCACGTTGGCTGCGAGTACGAATTATGGGGGAGGTGATGAAGGGCATGACGAAGCACAGACTTGGGAAACAAGATCTTGACGCTGACCGAAAATAACCCTGTCAAGACGGAACGACTGGAAACAGCCAACCGCGGTAAGCCATCCATGCCCTTGCGGTTGTGGGGCACCACTACACATACATCTTACTGACATTCATCTCACTGACATTCATCCTTGGAGGCTGTCATGACAAAGTTTGAGGATCATCCTACGGTTCAGTGGTGGCACCAGCAGGCAGCGGGCAAACACCAACCTAGCGCTGCTGTGCCGTTAAACGCAGACAGATTGCGAGAGCTTTGTATGCAGGCAGGTGCCGATGATGTGGGATTTGTGGAGATTGAACGACCCGCGATCGCCAATCAACAAGCTGATATTCTGACAGCTTTCCCGGCGACCAAAACCTTGATCAGCGTCGTCTGCCGGATGAATCGGGAGAATATACGAACCACCTTGCGGTCAATTGCCAATGTTGAATTTCATGCCACTGCTGAGCATATTGATCAGGTGGCGAGAAGCATTGTGAAAACCCTAGAAGAAATTGGTATCCGCGCCTTGAATCCAGCGGCGGGATTTCCTCAAGAAATGGATCAATTTCCTGGAAAAATCTGGTCTGTTTCCCATAAACCGGTTGCAGTTGCCGCCGGATTAGGTCACATGGGAATTCACCGGAATGTGATCCACCCTCAGTTTGGCAACTACATTTTACTGGCAACCGTGCTGATGAATGCGGAGGTTACAGCCTACACCCACCCTATCGACTATAACCCCTGTATTGAGTGCAAACTATGTGTGGCAGCATGTCCAGTTGGAGCGATCGCCGCGGATGGTCACTTCAATTTTTCAGCCTGTTATACCCATAATTATCGTGAATTCATGGGGGGATTTACAGATTGGGCGGAAACGATTGCTGAAAGCAAAAATGCCAATGATTATCGCAAAAATGTCAGTGCTTCTGAATCTGCTTCAATGTGGCAAAGCCTATCATTTAAGGCGAACTATAAAGCAGCCTACTGTATCGCTGCCTGTCCGGCGGGAGAAGATGTAATTGCACCATTTCTGAGCGATCGCAAAGCCTTTATTCAAGATGTAGTCAAGCCATTGCAGGACAAAACCGAAACTATCTATGTGGTGCCAGGATCGGATGCTGAGACCTATGTTGCGAGACGATTTCCCCATAAAACAGTCAAGCTAGTGAGTAATGGTATTCGTCCTCAATCAATTCAAGGCTTTCTCTTTGGGCTGCAATTGCTCTTCCAACGCAATCAATCAGAGGGATTAAATGCAATTTATCACTTCACTTTCACTGGCTCTGAATCCCGTCGTGCAACGGTAACCATTCAAAATAAAACCGTACAAGTTGAAGCAGGTCACATAGGGATTGCCAATCTTTCAGTGACGGCAGATAGCAAAACCTGGTTAGGTTTTCTTAGTAAGCAAGAAAACCTGATTTGGGCGCTGTTGCGACGCAAGATTCGCATTCAGGGTTCTCCCAAATTACTTCAAGCATTTGGCAAGTGTTTCCCTGCCTGAAATCCTCAGTCAGCGCTCATTCATCAACAGAATCTCCAGAGGATTCGGCTGGAATAGGTTCAGGTTTAAAGCCCCATCCAATGATTGGCTATTGATTCTTACCATGGCAAGTGATTAGCAGCTTTAGCTTTCATGTAAATCAGATCAGTAGTTATAGCTACATTCTCTACCGTATTTATTTGACCAGTTTCAGAGGCTAGAGGAACCATAACTGATATCAAGCCTAGGATTGAATCTTAGCCTAGGCTTATTTGGGCTATCTGATTACTTAAAAGACTAGATGTACTTCTTATTAAGAATCGTAAATTTCTAGTTCAACTTATACAATTCTGACAATGTTCAAACCCATTAATATACTTGATTTCAAGCACTCTCATGCCATGCTTAAAAAGTAAGTATCAATCTAATATCCACATGGAGAGAAGCTAAAATTATGAACGCCAGCGATCGCGAAAATTCTGCTCGGGTGATCTATCGAGAGTATAAAGATACTCAAGGGAATATCCGAACCGAGTATAAAGATGCCCAAGGGAACATCCACTCTTATGAAAATAGTTACATGGATAGTCAAGTAGCAGAGGAAAAAATCCAAGATATACGAGTCGAGCGTACGGAAAGAAACCTTTATAAAGGAATACTGATTGGTGTAATTGTCACCTGTGTATCAGGTCTCACTGCGGGGACAATTTACTTTTTAACTCAAGTGAACAAACCCCTGCCTACAACTTTCATCAGTCTGCCAGTTCATCAAAGTACTTCATCCCCTAGCCCTGCTCCTCAACAAGTCCGGTTGGTTCAGAAACCTATTGTTACCATCGTACCAGTACCCCAAGCTCAGGCACCTAGATCAACGGTAAATATCACGACTCAACCTTCTGCAACCAATCCATCTTCTAATCCAGGGAATGTTAGCGCCACTAACCCATCTCAGAACTCTGGCGCAACGGACAGTAACCTCAAAAATGAAATCATGAAGAAGTTTCAAAACAACCTACCAAACAATCAATTGATAGTTGAAGTAAAAAATGGTGAAGTGACGATATCAGGTACTGCCGCATCACCAGAGCAACTGCAACAGATTCAACCATTACTAAGATCAATTCAGGGGATTAGAAAGGTCAATATGGTAGCAACTGCTCCATCAAAAATGTAATGCTTTTAGGCATTTCTGAATCAATAAATAAATCATTGCTAAACTGGGATATCCTGAAATTTGAGATAGTCAAATATCTGGCAGTCGGGCTTGAAATGAATTCAAAATAAGGACTAAAACCCTTATAGAACCGAGCTGATAGTTGATTATGACAAATCAAGAGGCCACTGCCGGAAGTTACAACCTTAAATCATAGAAATAAAGCGATTCTCACTCGCATCCAATACATTCTGAATGAAGAATTCAGGAGTCAGATTCCGGAAGGTTTTTAAAAACTGACTCCTGAATTCTCACCAAGGAGCTGCACCTGGCTCATTGATAAATTGCTACGAGGTAATCCCAAACCTTCCTTTATTTAAATCAGAAAATATTGATTCTGAGGTCTAATAATGAGTCACGATCAGAATGATGAAACCAATCTTGAGCGGCGACAAGAACTGCGACATGATGAAGAAGCCTTTCGACTTCATCAAGAGGAGAAACGCCTGGAATCTGCTAGACGCGGTAATACTTTTATTTGGATAACTAATAGTATTTATTGGCTGTCAGGGATGCTAGAAATACTACTTTTATTGAGGTTTATGCTGCGTTTATTTGGCGCTAACCCCCAAAATGAGTTTGCTCAGTTGATCAATCATCTATCTGCACCTTTTATTGCTCCATTTTCTACCTTGTTTGTTAGTCCCACCTCAGCTGGTGCAGCAAATGTATTTGATATCAACATTGTGATTGCAATATTAGCTTATGCTCTCTTATGCTATTTGGTTGTTTCGCTGGTGAGATTCATCTTCTATCACGAACCTTAAATTCCTACCAAAACTTATACAACTCAGACAATGTTCAAACCCTTTAATATACTTGATTTCACGCACTCAGATGCCATACTTAAAAAGTAGATACCATTAATCGAGAGAAAAGAAAATTATGAACGCAAGAGATCGCGAACAATCCACTCGGGTCATCCATAGACAGTATAAAGATACTCAAGGGAATATCCACACAGAGTATAAAGACTCTCAAGGAAATATTTACACAGAGTACAAGGACTCTCAAGGAAATATCCATCCCTATGAAAATGGGTATGCTGATGGTCAATTGGCAGAGGAAAGAACCCAAGATGCGCGAGTAGATCGTGCTGACAAAAACATATCTAAAGGAGTACTGATTGGTGTAATTGTTACCTGTGTACTAGGTCTAAGTGCGGGAACCATTTACTTTTTGACTCAGCTGAACAATCCACAGTCATTAACTGTCATGAATGTGCCAGCAAATGACAGTACTCAATCCCCTAGTCCTCCTCCTCAGCAAGTCCGGATCGTTGAGCAACCCGTGGTCACCATCGTACCGGTACCCCAAGCTCAGTCAACTGGATCAACGGTAAACATTACTCAGCCTGCTGCATCCAATTCGTCCACTAAGCCTAGAAGTGTTAGCCCTGCTAAGCCGCTCTCTCAGAATTCTGGCACATCGGTTCCAAGATCTATAGTACTTTACCCCCCCTAATAGCAGTGAAACCAGTCCTAATCTGAGTAGAACCGATAGCAATCTTAAAAATGAAATCGTGAAGCAGTTTCAAACCAAATTTCCTAACAATCAATTACAGGTCGAGGTGAAAAATGGGGACGTGACAGTATCAGGAACTGCTACGTCACAGGAGCAATTTCAGGAGATTCAGCCATTGTTGAGAACAATTCAGGGGGTTAAAAAAGTTGAGATGACAGCAACTGTACAGTAGTTTATTAGGCATTAATGAATCAAGCGATGAATCATTCTGTAACCTGAAATATCCTGACATTATTAAGCGTCAAAATCTCCCGTTCAGCTGAACATATTTCGATCTCTGCTCCCCTTGCTTTAGGGGGATTTTGTTGATGGGGGAATTGTGGAAAGGTTCATTGCCAGAGCGTAACTCCTGAAGGCATGATTGACTGCTTTCCCTAAAACTTGCGTCTAAAATTAGCGATCTTAGGTCAGTATTCAAGATCGCCCTAGGTTTTGTTGAGTGTCAGACCCGCAGCACCTCAACCCCATCCTCCAGATGAAAACATTTACGCGGCGCAGTTTTTTCACCACTGTCACGCTGGCAAGGGGTTTTGCCTTAGCAGTGCATCCCATTTCCGTCAATGTCATCCGTACTGATTTACACGAACTCATAGCAGGTGCTGTCCAGATCTCGGTTGCGGACGGGGTAATTCCTGCCTACCGAGCCATGCCCAACACTGGAAACTTCTCCAGTCATGGTTTCATCAACATGGGGTCTAAAGTGATTGCCATCAAGTCATGAAGGTGGTAGAGAAGATCGACGGCGAGAATTATGAGCGACTCGGGAAAATTGTTACATTCCGCTATACTCTCTAACTGGCGAAACCAGCTAAATTGCCTGTTTACATCGATTGGATCAGCCCATCCGCTACCGTTTGTCCCAGGGTAGCCGCTGACCACACCCGCTACTACAGGGAATTTTGAGTCATTTATTCTCAAGGGAACCAGGGAGCCTGACTAGGGAATGACCCAAAGCCACTCCTCAGTCCTGAATTTTATGAAAAATTAAGATTTATCAAAAATAATCTATTAATTTTCCTGCTTATTTGGATGCCATGAGGGTCTTAACCCTTTCCTGTTAAGGCATCCAGTAATTGTATCAATGAGTTAAAAGAAGTTGAATTTTTGAGCCCAACTGGATATACTTGCGACGGTTTTTGTAACTACCACTACATTCAGTCGCTAGGAAAGGAGGTAAAAAGTTTGGCAAGAAGACGTAAACGTAAAAGCCGTCGTCGTCAAGAAGGGCGCAGAATTCTTGAACAAGTGCCTCAGTATAGTATCGAAAGTGGTGAAGATAAGCCGGTCACGGCAGCTCGAAAGTTTATTCAAGCTGAAGGCATTCTTCCCCCTGCTCTCCTGTTAGTGAGACGGAATGAGCACACCACTGATCGCTATTTTTGGGCAGAGAAGGGGTTATTTGGTGCTCAGTATGTCGAAGAAAACCATTTTCTATTTCCTAGCCTGAGAACGTCAGAGGAAGAAGAGGAATGTTTTGTGATGGCTACTCACAGTCGCTAAATTGCCTAAATACCTCTACCTAGATCAAAAATTTATCCCTATCTCGTCCTCCGGGATGTCTAAGGATCTTTTCAGTTGTACTGCCAGTGGTTGGTGAGGAGAGGTCGGTAAAATTATTCGCTTAAAGCATCTATTTTTGGTTCTTAGAGAGGGGTGTCGTTATCGATGCCCCTCTTTTTCAGTGGCAACCCTGTACCTCCTGAACAGAATTGTCATCCATTAGCTGATAATAAAAAGTCAGTTGTCTCAAATAACGCAAAAACGCATGGGTCGCGCCAACAGAGTTGTGCTGGCATATTCCGGGGGAGTTGATACCTCCGTCTGCATTCCCTACCTCAAGCATGAGTGGGGCGTCAAAGAAGTCATTACCCTGGCTGCTGATCTGGGGCAGGGCGAAGAATTAGAACCAGTCCGGGAAAAAGCGCTCAAATCTGGGGCAGAGCAGTCCCTCGTGGCAAACGCAACTGCAAGTTTTGTCACGGACTACGCCTTTCCGGCAATTCAGGCGAATGCCCTCTACGAAAATCGCTACCCCCTCTCGACGGCACTTGCCCGACCCTTGATTGCCAAGCTCTTAGTTGAAGCCGCTGCTGAGTACGGGGCCGATGCCGTAGCCCACGGCTGCACTGGCAAGGGGAATGATCAGGTACGGTTTGATGTCTCGATTACCGCCTTGAACCCAGATTTAAAAGTTCTAGCCCCTGCCCGTGAGTGGGGTATGAGTCGGGAGGAAACCATTGCCTATGGGGAACGCTACGGCATTGCCTCCCCTGTAAAAAAGTCCTCACCCTACAGTATTGACCGGAATCTCTTGGGACGGAGCATTGAGGCCGGCCCCTTAGAAGATCCCAATACAGAACCACCAGAAGAGATCTACGCCCTCACAAAGGCGATCGCCGATACACCCGACCAACCGGCCTATGTAGAAATTAGCTTTGAACAGGGTATCCCCACCCGCCTTAACGGTGAAACCCTAGCTCCTGTGACGCTGATCCAGCAACTCAACGAGGTTGTAGGCAATCACGGCGTCGGTCGCATTGACATGATCGAGAACCGCCTCGTCGGGATTAAGTCGCGGGAAATCTACGAAACCCCAGCACTGCTGGTGTTGATTCAAGCCCATCGGGACTTAGAAAGTCTCACCCTGACGGCGGATGTAACGCATTACAAGCGGGGCATCGAAGAGACCTATTCCCAAATGATCTACAACGGTCTCTGGTATAGCCCGCTGAAAGCAGCCCTTGACAGCTTTATCCAAAAAACCCAGGAACACGTTTCTGGGACAGTGCGGGTGAAGCTGTTTAAGGGTAATGCAACCATTGTGGGGCGAACGTCTGAGTACTCCCTTTACACCCCGGATCTGGCCACCTACGGAGCCGAAGATCAATTTGATCATAAGGCCGCTGAGGGCTTTATCTACGTCTGGGGCTTGCCCACACGAGTCTGGTCACAGAAACGCCGGGGTTAGCCCTCCCTGAGGCTGCTAGCTACCTTAGCTGGAGGGAGAGGGGTGTCGTCGTCTCCCTCTCGTTTCTCCCTCCAGCGAAACGAGATTACTAGCCAACCACGAAGTTCACCAATTTTCCAGGTACCACAATTACCTTCTTGATCTCTTTTCCGGCAATGTGGCGCTGAGCCGCTTCCGATTCCCGAGCATAGCGTTCCAGTGCTTCACGATCGGCATTAGCGGGCACCTGAAGGGTACCTCTGGTTTTACCCAAAACCTGGATCACCAAGGTAATTTCATCAGCAACCAAGGCGGCGGGATCAAGAATCGGCCAGCTTTGCGAGTGAATTGATTCGGTATGTCCCAGGCTGTGCCAGAGTTCTTCGGTGATATGGGGGGCAAAGGGAGCCATCAATATTAACAGCGTCTGCATTCCCTCGGTGAACACCTGCGATCGCTTACAATCGGCATCCGCCAGTGCATTGCTGAGTTTCATCAATTCAGAGACAGCGGTGTTGAACTGATAGTCTCCCTCTAAATCTTCAGAAACGGCCTTGATAGCGGTGTGAATGGCACGGCGCAGGGCTTGCTCCCCTGGGCTTAGAGGGGAGGCGGAGGGCTTGGAGGGCGGGGGGGTAAACTCAGCCACCATCCGCCAAACTCGATTTAAGAAGCGGAATTGCCCCTCCACATCAGCCTCATCCCACTCTAGATCCTTCTCCGGCGGGGCTTTGAACAGAATAAACATCCGCGCCGTATCCGCGCCGTACTTCTCAATTACCTGTTGGGGGCAACGCCGTTGTGCTTGGACTTCGACATGGTTTTGTAGGAAACTTCTAGGGCTTCCCCCGTCTCCGGATCCTTCGGGTGAGCTACATCGACTTGGGCTGAGGGAATCCAGCGTCCCGTCCTAGGGTTGAGATAGGTTTTACCCTGAACCATGCCCTGGGTGAGCAACCGCAGAAACGGTTCATCAAAGTTCAATAGGCCGCGATCGCGCAGCACCTTGGTAAAAAATCGCGAATACAGCAAATGGAGAATGGCATGTTCAATGCCCCCCCACATACTGATCGACAGGCATCCAGTTGTTCGTCTGCGTCGAGTCAAAAACCTCCTGGCTATTCTTGGCATCCGGGTAGCGTAAAAAATACCACGATGAATCAATAAACGTATCCATCGTATCCGTCTCCCGCTGGGCAGAGATCCCGCAGCAGGGACAGGGTACCTTGACCCAAGATGCCAACTTCCCCAGGGGAGAAGGACCTCGACCCGACAGGTCAACAGCATCAGGCAGCACCACGGGTAAATCAGCTTCAGGTACCGGCACAATCCCGCAGACAGGGCAATGGATCACGGGAATCGGTGCCCCCCGAATACCGTTGGCGGGAAATCAACCAATCTCGCAGACGATACTGCACCCTTGCTTTGCCATACCCCCCGGCCTCAGCCTTCTGGATAATCCCCTGTTTGGCTACTTGAGATGCCATGCCATCAAATTCACCTGAATTCACCAACATACCCGGTTCAACATAGGCGGCGGTTAAGGTTGCGGCGGCATTGCCCCCCTCGGGAACAATTACCGTTTTGATCGGTAAATGATACTGGTGGGCAAAGACAAAATCTCGGGCATCGTGAGCTGGAACCCCCATCACAGCCCCCGTACCGTATTCATAGATCACATAGTTGGCAATCCAGACAGGCAGAGCATCTCCCGTAAAGGGATTGACCACCGCAGCCCCGGTCGGAATCCCCCGCTTCGGCTGATCATCAGCGGTACGTTCTAGTTCACTCTGTCCTGTAACTTCTTGGATAAACGACTTGACAGCTTCCCGATGCTCCGGCATCGTCACCTTCAGGGTGAGGGGATGTTCGGGGGCTAACACCAGGTAGGTGACCCCATAGACCGTGTCGGGACGGGTAGTAAAGACAGCCACCTTGTTGTCCATCCCCACAATGGGGAATTCCAGATAGGCTCCCACAGATTTGCCAATCCAATTGGCCTGCATCAGTCTCACCCGCTCCGGCCAGCCCGTGAGCTTATCGAGATCGCTCAATAACTGCTCGGCATAGTCGGTAATTTTCAGGAACCATTGGCGTAGCAGTTTGCGCTCGACCTTGGCTCCTGAACGCCAGGAAAGGCCAGCACTGTCTACCTGTTCGTTGGCCAGGACGGTTTGATCAATGGGATCCCAGTTCACCGCAGCTTCTTTTTGATAGGCCAGCCCTGCCTGAAAAAACCTGCAAAAAGATCCACTGTGTCCATCGGTAGTAGTCGGGGGCACAGGTGGCAACTTCTCGACTCCAGTCGTAGGAAAGTCCCAGTCGCTGTAGTTCCAAGCGCATCTGGGCAATGTTTTGGTAAGTCCATTTAGCAGGTGGGATTCCCCGGTCAATCGCTGCATTTTCTGCGGGCAGCCCAAAGGCATCCCAACCCATTGGGTGCAGCACCCGGTACCCCTGCATCCGCCGCACCCTGGCAATCACATCGGTAATTGTGTAGTTGCGGACATGCCCCATGTGTAGGTTCCCAGAGGGGTAGGGAAACATTGACAGGGCATAGAATTTAGGTTTAGCAGCATCTTCTGGTGTCCGATCGACTCCTAGCTCTGCCCAAACCTGTTGCCATTTTTCCTCAATTGCCTGGGGCTGATAACGGGACTCCACAAAAAGAACTCCTGCTGGAACTGCGTCTGTCTCAATATTTTAATCGCTGGGCAGCAGGCTCGCTTTTCACACAAACCCAATTCAATCACCAAGCTGGGGAGTAACTTCCAGGTAGAAACCTTGGATCGGGCAGCAGGCAAAATCCACAGGGGGAGAATTCACAAATCAGCATCCTGCTTTTAAGGTTTCAGGTGACAGCCTAAACTAAAATTTCGAAGAATAAGATTTTTGGGTGTAAAGAGGGAGTAAGCTGGTGCGCATCCAAGCCACAGATCAATAGGCGTGAAACCCTCCCAGCAAAGTGATCAGCTTGGCAAAATGAATGCCGATTAGCTTATTATCCCAAGGATAATTGAGAAAAAAGTCAATAATTCCGCTGAGTTAATCTCATTTTGGTTTCAGTGATAACTTGTTTACTTATCTCTTTATTAACGAACGGCACCTGGGATGAAAATTACAGGATAATAGATAAACAGGCTGACAATGATAAGGATTTGCTTTTCTTCCCTTCTTGGGCGATCGCTGCCATCGCTGGGGTTTCTCTACACATCAAGTAGCTAGGGAAGGTAAAGCTAGCGTCAGACTGAAATGGAGGAGTGTGGCATTGGGTCAATAACCCAATGAGAGCAGTTGATGCCAACATTGCTGACGCAGGTTACCAGCTATTGAGGTGAGGCAGTTGAGGTCGGGCAAACAGGATAAGTATCCTGATTTTTTGCACCCAATTTTTCATCTTTTGAGTCAGTAGCTTGCACTTATAAACAGGGGATACTAACTATGGACGCTCAGCAATTCCTCAAACTCTATAAGTCGGGAGAGCGAAATTTCCAGGGAATTTGTCTACATGAAGCCGACCTCAGTCAGACAAACCTCAGTGGGTCAAGCTTTAGCCAAGCAGACTTGAGTGGGGCAGATTTAACCGCTGCGAATTTGAGTCGAATTGACTTTAGTCGAGCGAATTTGACCAATGCAGATTTAAGTCGAGCCGACCTCAGTGGCGCAAACCTGCGTGATCTGAATCTGATTGGCGCTGATTTACTCAGCGCCAGCCTGGTTGGGGCAGATTTGAGTCATGCAGATCTACGAAGTGCAAACCTGAGTACCGCAGACTTGCGCGGTGCGAATTTGCGTCATGCTGATTTGAGTGGGGCCAATTTGAGTGGAGCAATCCTGGAAGGTGCCAACTTAGAGGGCGTTGATCTCACAGGCGTCGATCTCACAGGGGTCAACCTGACAGGGGTCGATTTAGGAACGACAGGACTGAGTCAGCCAAAGGTCTTGGAAACCACCTCCCTAAGAATCTCCCATAGTTGGGTGACGTGGGGCAGCCATTGCTGAATCACCTGCAGCCCAATTTACAAATTCTGATCAATCAGCTTCTGATCAATGAGCATGTATCACGAGTGATCTAATCACCGTTCACCCATACATCTCAAAAATCCGTGAGGTACTTAATATGAAACCTATGATTTGGCACCCCGAAGAAAATGACAAGAAAGTGAATCAGTATCTCGACAAAATTAACCATGCCCCCTATGGATTAATCTTAGCTTTAGGGTTGGGGCTATTTTGTCTTTTTACACTTTTGATCTTAATTGGCAGTTTTTAGGGCATCTTGACCCTCAATGTCATCAGCGAAAACCAAGCTAATAGGTACAGGTTGCAAGGGGAAATATGGGTCTTGGAAGGATTCCTGCCCTTGGAGGGAATGTAAGACCAATGGAATTACGGAGTTCCAAAGGCAATTCCCGATGCATTGGGAAGCCCGAGCTGTATTACATCGCATACGCCTTTGGCGGAGCGTTGGCATAGCCTGCCGCAGGCTATGCTCTACACTGTCGGGTAGTTCACATGTTGACACCCTTGATTGTGCCGAGATTTGCGGGGAATCAGATAGTACCGCTCCGCAAATGTCAGGCAGGACTTGATCCGAACCCTGTGAGTCGCACTTTGGCAGGGCTAAGTCGAAGCTCAATCATGTCCAGACCTGGAATGTCCAGAAATGGAAAAGGTTTAATTCGCTGCGGTAGTTCCTCAATGATCAATTACCTTTGTATCGACCCTGCCAAGAATCCTCAAGAGTGACAAGTCCAAGTTGTAGGATCATGAGAGCCTCAATTGACTGGACTTGCAACCTTCTTGCTCTTATGAACATTCGGATTGTTACAACTCAGCCTTTCTGCGACCAAAAGCCCGGCACTTCTGGACTGCGGAAGCAAGTCTCTGTGTTTCAACAGCTTCACTATTTGGAAAATTTTGTCCAGTCTATCTTTGACACGCTGGAGGGCTACCAAGGTCATACCCTGGTTTTGGGAGGTGATGGACGGTACTACAATCGTCAAGCCACTCAAATTATTCTCAAAATGGCTGCTGCTAACGGCTGGGGCCGAGTACTTGTCGGTCAAGGCGGAATTCTCTCCACCCCTGCCGTATCCTGTGTGATTCGTAAGTATCAGGCATTTGGCGGCATTGTCCTCTCAGCCAGTCACAATCCGGGTGGCCCGAAGGGAGATTTTGGCATCAAATATAACATTGGCAATGGTGGCCCTGCCCCCGAAAAGGTGACGGAGGCGATATATGCCCGCAGTCGGGGGATTACCAGCTACAAAATCTTAGAAGCCAACGATATTGACCTGGATCGATTGGGCACAGTGCAGTTGGGTGTCCTTGATGTGGAGGTCATTGATACGGTCACGGATTATGCCCAGTTGATGGAGTCGCTGTTTGACTTTGAGAAGATACAGCAATTACTTATCAATAGCCGCTTCCGGATGTGTATGGATTCCCTGCATGCGGTTACAGGCTCCTATGCCCATCGTTTGTTTGAAGACCGCTTGGGTGCTCCCCTGGGAACGGTCTGTAATGGCACTCCCCTGGAGGATTTTGGGGGCGGCCATCCTGATCCTAACTTGGTCTATGCCCATGATTTGGTTGAGGTCATGTTTGGCAAAGATGCCCCTGATTTTGGTGCCGCCTCCGATGGCGATGGCGATCGCAACATGATTTTAGGGCGTCAGTTTTTTGTCACCCCCAGCGATAGTCTGGCAATCCTGGCGGCCAATGCCAAGTTAGTACCGGCTTACCACGATGGATTAGCGGGGATTGCCCGTTCGATGCCCACCAGTCAGGCAGCGGATCGGGTAGCGGCGGCCTTGGGAATTGACTGCTACGAAACCCCAACGGGGTGGAAATTCTTCGGCAATCTTCTGGATGCGGGGAAGGCCACCCTCTGTGGAGAGGAAAGCTTTGGTACTGGCTCTAACCATATCCGAGAAAAAGATGGCCTTTGGGCTGTGTTGTTCTGGCTGAATATTCTGGCGGTACGGCAACAGTCCGTGGAACAGATTGTCCGAGAACACTGGCAAATTTACGGACGCCATTACTACGCTCGCCACGACTACGAAGGGGTGCATAGCGATCGCGCCCAGACCCTGATTACCCAGTTACGGCAGTTAGTCCCCACCCTTAAAGGTCAGCGGTATCAATCCTACGAGGTCGAGTATGGCGATGACTTCAGCTATACTGACCCCGTGGATCACAGTATCAGCAACCAACAGGGAGTGCGGGTGGGATTTACCGATGGGTCTCGCATTGTCTTCCGCCTGTCGGGCACGGGCACCCAGGGAGCAACCCTGCGAGTGTATCTGGAAAGCTATGAATCAACGGTGGTCAAGCAACAGCTGGAGCCTCAAGTAGCGCTAGCTGACCTGATCGGGATTGCCGATCAACTGGGTCAGATTCGTACCCTCACGGGCATGGCGCAACCCACCGTGATTACTTGAGGCAGCTCCTCTGAAGCCTGAGTGCAGGATTGGGGCGGCCATGATCCTCAATCCTCTCTCAATCCCCCAGATAAATTCCCAACCCTCGGGCGGTTTTCACCAGGGTGCCTTCTGGATTGACAGCCTGATAGTGGGCGATCGCAGCGGCAATGGGAACACTCACCACCTGGCGGTTTTGCCAGGTCACCATGTGGTCGTATTTCTCTTCTGCGATCAAGTCCACCGCCGCAACCCCAAAAGCAGCTGCCACCAGGCGATCCAGGGGGGAAGGGGTACCACCCCGCTGCACATGGCCAAGAACTGTCACCCGGGTTTCAGCGCCACTGCAATCGCAGATGCGATCGGCCAGATAGTCGCCAATGCCACCCAGACGACACTGCCCCAGGCGATTGGTAATGGAAACCACTTCCCCCGCTTCGGTGCGCACGGCCTCAGAGACAATCACCAGGGAATAATTCTTCCCCTGGGACTGCCGTTCCTCCAGCTTGCGACAAATATTAGCAACGGTATAGGGAATTTCGGGAATCAAGATCACATCGGCTCCCCCGGCAATGCCAGCGGAAATCGCAATGTGTCCAGCATCCCGCCCCATCACCTCCAGAATCATCACCCGTGAATGACTTGCCGCCGTAAAGTGCAACCGATCCAAGGCTTCGGTCGCCGTATTTACTGCCGTATCAAATCCGATGGAGTGCTCGGTAATGCCAACATCGTTATCAATGGTTTTAGGAATTCCAACGAGATTCCAGCCCCCGTGTTGTGCCAGCTTGCGGAGAATTGCCATGCTGCCATCCCCGCCAATGCCAATCACAGCGTCGAGGTGCAGTTGGTAATAACCGTCAATAATGTCCTGGGTGCGATCGCAGACGGTACCATCGGGCATGGGAAAGGCAAAGGGGTTGCCCTTATTGGTGGTACCTAGAACCGTGCCGCCAGCAGTTAACAGAGCATCTACCTTCTCAATTCCTAAATCGGTCACTTGGGGAGGATGGGACATTAACCCATGGGTGGCTTGACGAATCCCGATCACTTCCCACCCATAGGTGCCCACGGCTCGGTAGACCACGGCTCGAATCGCAGCATTCAACCCCGCACAGTCTCCCCCACTGGTCAAAATCCCAATCCGCTTCCGCTTACCCATAGATCCTCTACGATCCTTTGCCTGCCCCAGCCAGTCTGTTTGTCACTGAGACCGAAAGGGAATTGTAGCGAATTATGGGAGGGCATTTGGAAATATGTATTAGAGAAAACAAACCTCAATAGAATGAAATCTATGTTGATATAAATTGCTGAATCTAATGCACGGCGTAATCTGGAGCTAACAGCCCCCCATGAACTGGGCTGAATCGATGGAGACACCTATGGCAACGTCGGAATTATACCTGATTCGCCACGGCTTAGCTGGAACGTGGGGAACCTATTCCCGGGATGAAGAGCGGCCTTTGACCGGGGAGGGTCAGCACAAAACTCGCCTGGTTGCTCAACGCTTAAAAGATCTCGGCCTGCAGTTTGACCTGATTCTCACCAGTCCCCTGATCCGGGCTCAGCAAACTGCCACCATCTTGAAAGCAGTAGGACTGAGTCCTCAGATGGAAACTACCCCCTTACTGGCTCCAGAGGGGGCGATCGCTCCCTGGCTCGATTGGTTTGAGCAGTGGCGCGAGGGAAATCCTTCCCCTAATCCGCGCAAACTGGCCCTGGTGGGGCATCAACCCAACCTCAGTCACTGGGCGGAAATGTTGGTATGGGGCACCAGCAGTGGGTCGATTCTGTTGAAGAAAGCTGGAGTAATCGGTCTATTCCTGCCGGAAGCTGGCAATCTCCTTAGTAATTGTCAGATTTTCTGGCTCACGCCCCCGAAGCTGTTACTCTAAGGGTTTTTCTGGTAAGTTAGCTGGAGAGCAAACCCACCATTTTCTAGCCACCAGCCATGTCTGCCGACGCTTATAAACCAGGTCTCGAAGGGGTACCAGCGACTCAATCTAGCATCAGTTTTGTCGATGGGAAACAAGGCATCCTGGAATATCGAGGCATTAGCATCGAAGAACTGGCTGCTAAAAGTAATTTTTTAGAAACCGCCTATTTGTTGATTTGGGGGGTATTGCCGACCCAGGAAGAATTGGATGAATTCGAGCATGAAATTCGCTTCCACCGACGCATCAAATACCGCATTCGGGACATGATGAAGTGCTTTCCCGAAAGTGGTCACCCCATGGATGCCCTCCAAGCATCTGCCGCAGCCTTGGGTCTGTTTTACTCCCGACGGGATTTAGAGAACCCAGCTTATATTCGGGCCGCAGTGGTACGGCTGCTTGCCAAGATTCCGACGATGGTGGCAGCGTTCCAGTTGATGCGCAAGGGGAATGATCCGGTGCAACCCCGGGATGATCTAGGCTATGCCGATAACTGTCTTTACATGCTGAGTGAGCAGAAACCCGATCCTTTGGCAGCTCGGATTTTTGATGTCTGCCTCACCCTCCATGCTGAACACACCATCAATGCCTCTACCTTCTCGGCCATGGTGACGGCCTCAACCTTGACCGATCCCTACGCCATCATTGCCTCCGCCGTCGGCACCCTTGGGGGCCCCCTCCATGGAGGAGCCAACGAAGAAGTGATTGCCATGCTGGAAGAAATTGGGTCAGTGGAAAATGTCCGCCCCTTTTTGCAGCAACGCCTCCAAAGTAAAGCCAAGATCATGGGATTTGGACATCGAGTTTACAAGGTCAAAGATCCCCGAGCCATTATCTTGCAAGGTCTAGCCGAGCAACTATTTGAAAAATTTGGCCGGGATCAGTACTACGACATTGCCGTAGAACTTGAAAATGTGGTTGCCGAAGAGTTGGGACATCGAGGTATTTATCCCAATGTGGACTACTATTCTGGCTTGGTCTATCGGAAGCTCGGGATTCCGACGGATCTGTTTACCCCCGTGTTTGCGATCGCCCGTGTTGCTGGCTGGCTGGCGCACTGGAAAGAACAGATTGAGCAAAATCGCATCTTCCGACCGACTCAAATTTATACCGGTCAACACAATGTTGCTTACACACCCATGGCAGAGCGTTTGACTGCCAGCCTTTAGAGAACCGGGCTGACTCCAGGGGTCGGGCTGTTTTCCAAGGAGATCCGCTGCCCTGTCTCCACAGAGCGACGGGCAGCATCTGCCACTTGGAGGGCATAGAGACTCGCTGCGGGTGCGACATAGAGGGGTTCCCCTTCCAAGAGGTGGGCCAACACCATCTGAGTGTCCTTGGCAAACAGTCCCCGACGGCTACCCACGGTTAATGGCTGGCTGGAGTCTCCTTGCATCAGACGCCCCTCATCCCCGGCAAAGATTAAACTGCCCTGGTCGCCATGCACCGTCAGGGTACGCTCCCCTGACCCAAAATGCTCTCCCTTTCCATAGCTGACCTCAGCCAAGAGACCGCTCTGAAATCGCAATTGGGCATTACAGATACAGGAAGCATAGTAAGGTTCGTCCCCTGGCCACAGCCGTGCTTGAGCCGTCACCGTTTCCACGGCACCAAACACATCTGTCAATCGGTGTACCCGCGAGAGGGCTCCTACCAGGGGAAACCCAAACAGATCGGGCTGGTAGGTCCAGCGCTGGGGAGCGGGATGCTGAGGCGTGATGGTGGCATAACGCGCATAAAATGCACTCCCGACCTGGGGCAGGGCAGCCTGCAAGGCTTGGTGAACCCCACCCAGAAGTTCAATATGTTCCACATGCAGCAATCGCTTCTGGGTGGTAGCAAGGGTGACGAGTTTCTCGGCTTCTCGAAAATTTAAGGCTAAGGGATACTCCACTACTACGTGTTTCCCCGCGAGTAGTGCGGCCTGGGCGATCGCCCCATGATCCCGGTTGATGGTGGCGATGATCACTAAATCCAGATCGGGACGATGGACTAACTCAACCCAGGAACTCAAGACTTCAGCTTGGTAGATTTTGGCAAATTCCTGGGTCTTGGTGGGGGTATAACCCACGACCGCGAGTAATTGCCAGCGGGGATCGGATTGCAGGGCATCTGCGCGCAGTTTTGCGGCATAGCCCGTCCCGACCAAGCCCACCCGGAGTGGCAGCTTGATTCCCATGTCTGCACAATGATTCATTTGCCTGATGGATGGAATTGCAAGATTTAGAGGAGGTGTTTTGGAACACTCTTACGGCAACTGTGTCGGGGACACCTAGGGCTGCAAACGAGGTGCTATCCCAGATCATGACAGCTTCTGAACCCAATCGTTCCAGGGGAATGTGATCTGAACAATCCTATAAGTATAAGTAATCAAGATGGAATTAGAGAATTCCATTACGAATCCCGTTCAAATTATCCACCGAATGGGTGCTAGATATTTTATGGAGCAATAAGCTGAATGAAACCAAGAAACCTTCAGGCTGACCCCGCTCCTGATTAAATGTCCATAGTTGAACACTGCCGTTTCACATTTAGAGAGGAACCTTATGGCGACTTATAAGGTCAGATTAATCAACGAGGCCGAAGGACTAGATACCACCATCGAAGTCCCAGACGATCAATATATTCTTGACGCTGCTGAAGAGCAGGGACTAGACCTACCTTACTCCTGTCGTGCTGGTGCCTGTTCTACCTGTGCTGGCAAGCTGAAGGAAGGAACTGTTGATCAATCTGACCAATCTTTCCTTGATGATGACCAAATTGAAGCTGGGTTTGTGCTGACCTGTGTGGCCTACCCCACCTCTGACTGTTCGATCGTGACTCACCAAGAAGAAGAGTTGTACTAAACGGCTAATTCGTTTTGAATGACCCTTCTATCAGGTGCGTTTTCATAGCGCACCTGTTTTGGTGTTACAACTCACGGAATGGATGGACTGACGGAGGGTAGGGGTTGCGCCAGGGAAGCGCTCCCAGCCTGATCCGGAGGATGCCAAAAGGTAAGGGTAGGGCTAATAGGTTGCAGTGTTGTTCCAGGGAAGTAGAAACTGAGAATGCGCCGATAAGACCACCCCAACCGTCCCAAGTTATAGGACCCTGCCTGACTAAGGCCAACACCGTGCCCCAGCCCTCCACCCACAAAGGCATAGCCCTGAAGTGTCTTATCTGCCCCCCGGAGGGGTTCTAGATAGAAAAGCAAGCTGTTGGGAGCTTCAAAGGCCTGAATAATTTCATCTTTTTCTAGAGAGACGACCCCTAAGTCGGTGGTAACTGCCAGTTTTTGTACCCGTCCCGATGCCCCCCGTTCCACAACGGCGATCGCCTGGATGGTTTTGAAGGTACTCAATGGCCGCTGATTCTGTTGGAGATACGCTTTGAGTTCCTGGGTCAGGGCAGTAAGACTGCTCTCGACTTGCCAGCGAAAGGTGCGCCACCCGACTTCGTTAAAACCCTGACGACGGCTGATGAAGGTGCGGAAATTACCCTCCTGGGATAAACTCTGGCGGGATAGATCCCAAACGGGACGAGGGGCATCGATCACGGCTTTGAGATAGGGGCGATCGGGGCCATTCCAAACATTGCTAAACGGAGCAGTGACTCCACCGCTGGTGGAGGAGTAGAGGGCATCCACTAGCTCGTTACCATAAGCCAAGACTTGTCCACGGGTGATGGCGATCGCCCGGTCTGCCCGAGCCGAGGTTCCCAGCAGTCCCTCATAGACCTGACACTGGGTATCGGCACAGAGTTGGTACTGATCGATCTCAAACCGCCGGAGATTCCGCAGGGCATAGGTGCGGGCTAAAACAGCCTGGGCTTCAATCGCAGATTGGGGAGCCTCATAGCCAATTTCGTGGGGTACCACTCCCCTTAGATAGATTTCCAGGGGCACCCGATTGACCAGGGTATAGGTGCCGTAGGCATTGGGTTGAAGCTTTAAACCCCCGACATAGAGGTGTTCAGTAGGGGCTTTGGTTACGGCTTTGACCTGAATCTGGCCTTTCCCAGCTCGGATATCCAACTGATCCCGGCGATAGCGGAAGTTTCCGGCCACCCAAGCCACCCGTGGCACCTGCTTCAGCAGCTTGCTATCCAGATAGGCCAGGGTATTACCCTGAGCTTGTAAACTTTGCAGCAACAGGCGGCGAAGCAGTGGGGTATTGTATACCTCTCGCTTGGCCCATACCTGCCAGCGCCCTGGTTGGGCAATTTCCACCTCAATGCCCCGCGATCGCCAGCGATTGGCACTGTCTTCAGCACTTTCAAAGCTGCGATGGGAACTCAGCACCAGCCGCTCTTCCAGCACAGGTAAGGGCAGAGGCTGCATTTCAATTTCTAGCTTCACCTGGTTCGTGGTCAGGGTTTGGAGCTTGTCTTGGTTGGAAAACTGTAAGGTCAGGCGATCTCCCGGCGGCGCTTTCAGCACCAAAGTATCACTGGATTGGGTCCCAAAGCGCTGCACTACGCCAATCTTTAATTCCACATCGGGTCTGGGGGCAGCCAGTCCTGGTTGTCCAGGGATGGATATCAAGGACGAGAGACCCACCAAACCTGAGATCGCCCCGATCATGGACAATGACAGGAAATCTCGTGGGCAGTAACAACTCAGGGAGGGACAGGTCACAACTAACGCTCACTGGCGGTTTCTAAACGGGGAATTCCCATGCTGTAATTGACCACCCGGCTATTGAGGTTGTAGCTGATTTCACCCTTTTGCAGCAGAGATCGCACAAAATGCTCTAGATCAGAGCCAATCCGTCGCAGATTATATTCGGTCAAGTCAGCACCCTGGTAATTAGCAACCAAGGCATCGAACTGACGATAGACCTGTTGCAATGCCTCAGAACTCCAGAGGAATTCATTGTCAGGGTCAATATCCAGGGTCAAAACACTGTGATTGGGAACCAACTCATCGTTGATGACTTCTGCGGTAAAGATCCGAATATGGCGAGTGGTGGATTTCAGCAACATAAATCAGTAGGAAGGGGTGGCGCTAGCCCCTATTGTAAGGGCTGCAAGGTTAGATCATGCTGCCAGAACTCAGAAGTTTAGCGGTTTCCTCTTCGCGATCGCTGCTGGCTGGAATTGGACTTACCTATGGGTACTTTTCTGGCTATTGCCATTCTCCAGGGTTGCTAACACCCGCTCAACCAGCTTCTCAGGTACTTCCTGAAGATGGTGATACTGCCAATCAAAAAAGCCAACTCCCAGGGTCAGTGATCGTAACTCTACAATTAGATCCTGCATCTCCGCCTGGGGGAGATAGGCAGAGACCTGATCCCAACCTGACCAGTCGGACTTGCCATCGTATCCCAGAATTTGGCCGCGCCGCCCACTGAGTAATCGCAAGACCTTGGCGGTATAGTCCGTAGGGATGGAGATTGCAACCTGGGAGATGGGTTCCAGGAGGATAGGCTCACATTGACCCATTCCTTCTTGCATGGCAATCCGCGCCGCCTGCTTAAATGCCTGTTCCGAACTATCGACGTTGTGGTAGGAACCATTGGTGAGGGTGACCGCCACATCCACCACCGGAAACCCGAGGGGACCATGCTCCAGATATTCCCGGACTCCCATCTCTACCCCTGGAATATACTGCCGGGGCACTACACCGCCCACAATGGTTTCGTGGAAGCTGAAACCACCCCCCCGCACTAAGGGCTTAATCTCTAAATAGACATCCCCAAACTGGCCATGTCCGCCGGTTTGGTGTTTGTACCGTCCATGAACCGTAGCAGGCTTGCGAATGGTTTCTTTGTAGGGAACCTGGGGGACATGGGTTGTCATTGCCAGGTTATATTTACGCCGTAACCGATCTAAGGCCACTTGCAGATGAATTTCTCCCTGACCCCAGAGAATAATTTCATGGGTATCACCCTGCTGCTGCCAGTAAAGGGAGGGATCTTCCTCCAGCAGTTTCCCTAGGGCAGTACTAATTTTGACGTCGTCACTGCGCTTCTCAGCGGCGATCGCCAGGGGAAACATCGGTCGCAGTTGTTCGGCTCTGGGTAACTCCCGTACCCGCTCGACACAGCCCGCATCGGTACACAGGGTGTCCCCCGTTTTCATCCCCTCCAGTCGCCCGAGGGCAACGATGTCCCCCGCCACTGCGGCGGCAATCGGCTGTAACTGTTGCCCCAGCAGACGGTAGAGTCCAGCGGCTCGTACCCCATTGAGTACGGCTCCATCCGCTAGGGTGCCCTGCCAAACCCGAACCAGGGAGATCTTGCCCCCTTGAGGCGTGGTGTAGTTTTTGAGCACCTGTGCCAAGGGGAGTTGATCATTGAGGATAATGCCCCGTCGCTCTGCGGTGGTACTGGGTTCCGGGGCTTCTCGTAATAAGGCAGAAAGGAGGGGACGTACCCCAAAATCTTGCTCTGCCAAGCCAATGAAGACAGGGACAATCAGATCGGCTCCTAGTTCCATCTTCAGATCTTGCAGGATCTCGTCCGTTGAGGGAGCCAATTCTTCCAACAGCTCTTCCAGCAAATGATCGTCAAACTCGGCGAGTCCTTCTAGCAGTTCAGCCCGCGCCACCTGTTCTTGAGCCTTGAGGGTCTCGGGAAATGGCACCGGATCGGCAGGGGCACCGGCATGATAGTGATAAGCCTGCTCAGTGACCAGATCAATAAACCCAACGACCCGATCGCCGTCACTTATCGGATATTGATGGGGCACTAGAGGCCGGGAGGAAACACTTTTGAGGGCATGGAGAATCTCCATGTAGAGGCCGTTCACCCGATCCATTTTGTTGATAAAAACCAGGTGCGGGATTTCCCAGTCGTCCAGAAACTTGAACAGGGGAGCCAGGGTTAACACCCGATTTGCATCTGGCTCACAGACGACGATGGCCGCATCCACACCAATCAGGGCATTGTAGGTTTCCTGGGCAAATTCAATTGAGCCGGGACAGTCGAGAAAGGTGAAGCGTATCCCCTCATGCTCCAGACTGGCCGTGTTAACTTCAACGCTCATCTGGCGATCGCGGCTTTCCGTGGCAACATCTCCAACGGTATTGCGATCTTGAACCCGACCTTTGCGGGAGATCACCCCCGTGATCAACAATAAACTCTCCAAGAGTGTTGTCTTTCCACTTAAATAAGGCCCGACAATCGCCACATTGCGCGCCCCCGACAAAACTTTTTCGTTCATTGGTTGCTCCTGTGGCAATCAATAGAGGTACAACTCAGAAATCTCCCTGAGCAAACTCAAAGGCTTGGCAAATAACGTTGAAGCTCAAATTTCTGAGCCACTCAGATGAACGAAATCTGTATAACAGAGAACTTACCTTGCCGCTAATCCCAGGAAATGAAAATGACCATTTCTCTTAAGGAAAGCTTTACCAAACATTAAGCAAGGACGGATACGCCTGCTGATCCCAATCCCTGGCGTTGATGTTCTCCCAGGTTTTTACGCCCTAGGGTCAACCAGGATGCCTAGAGATGGGATCCCTGGTGACACGTGAGGTACATTCGGTCGTGCTGCGATCGCAAGAGCTGACCAGGAAGTTGATCGTTACCATTCACCGCTGGGGAAGAAAGTATCTTAAGATTGTCGTAAGAATTCTCGTGTCACGACTTGACATTCGCTAATCATACCAACCAGGAGGAACCCCTATGGCGCTTGTGCCAATGCGACTGCTACTTGATCACGCAGCCGAACATGGTTACGGCATCCCTGCCTTCAACGTCAACAACATGGAGCAGATTCAAGCCATTATGAAGGCTGCTCAAGAGACGGACAGCCCCGTGATCCTGCAAGCTTCTCGTGGTGCCCGCTCCTATGCTGGTGAAAATTTCCTCCGTCACCTGATCCTGGCTGCAATTGAAACCTACCCGCAAATCCCCATCGTGATGCACCAAGATCACGGGAATGAGCCAGCCACCTGCTACACAGCGATGAAGAATGGTTTTACCAGTGTGATGATGGACGGATCCCTACAAGCAGATGCCAAAACCCCTGCTAGCTACGAGTACAACGTTGCGGTTACTACCGAAGTGGTGAAGGTTGCCCATGCGATCGGTGCTTCGGTGGAAGGTGAACTCGGTTGTTTGGGTTCGCTGGAAACAGGGAAAGGCGAAGCTGAAGATGGTCACGGCTTTGAGGGCGAACTCGATCACTCGATGCTGCTCACCGATCCCGATGAAGCAGTTGACTTTGTCGAGCGAACCCAAGTAGATGCTTTGGCCGTTGCCATTGGGACTAGCCACGGTGCTTACAAGTTCACCCGCAAGCCCACGGGTGAAATTCTGGCAATTAGCCGCATCGAAGAGATTCACCGCCGTCTGCCCAATACCCACTTGGTTATGCACGGTTCCTCTTCCGTCCCAGAAGATTTGCTTGCCCTGATCAATCAGTATGGCGGCGCGATTCCTGAAACCTATGGGGTACCCGTTGAGGAAATTCAAAAGGGGATCAAGAGCGGAGTACGGAAGGTAAATATCGACACCGATAACCGTTTAGCCATTACAGCTGCGGTGCGTGAGGCTCTGGCTGCCAATCCGAAGGAGTTTGATCCTCGCCACTTCCTGAAGCCGTCGATTAAGTACATGCAAAAAGTTTGTGCCGATCGCTATCAGCAATTTGGCACCGCAGGCAATGCCAGCAAGATCAAGCAAGCCTCCATGGAAGAGTTCGCTGCTAAGTATGCGAAAGGTGAACTGAATGCGGTCACTCGTAAAGTTGTGAGTGTATAGCAACCTGAATCTTGGGGCGCGCTTCACCGGGATGACCGGGTAGGTCGTTGCCCTATCCTACCTATCCGTGAGGACAGGTGGTTTTTGATGACCTGAGTGGTGCAAAGCTACTCAGGTTTTTTATTGCAGCGGCAATTAGCTCCCGGTGGCGGTTCGATTGCGAACCATGATGGTACGGTTTTCTCCTATACAGCGACCTCATCCCTTTCCAGGAAACTGGGGCATGATGGAGGCATGAATGACATCCCCCCAGGTTGACGCCAAGGTGATGACCGAAAGCTCTTCTTAATCCATTGAACCTTTAATGCTTTACGAAAGTCTACAAAGGTACTACCCTAAAGATAGGTGAACTCATAATGATTTTGAATTATAAGGACTCTATTAATCGCAAGCTCACTCTCATCAATGTTTGAGTGATCCTATTAAAGCAAGATTTCCAGCCAGGTTCAGGGTTAACTAGAAACGCAAGATTTAAGGCGATGTTCAGAGATCGGCCTCCGGCCATCAGTGTTCGTTGAGGGTAGGGGAGTCTACCCACATTCAACTTGATAGTACAAATCCTCTGGGGGAGGACTGTATTCGCGTTTCTCAGTCTATTGAGTCTACGGAGACGACTGTATTCCATGTCCAAATTCCAAGTGTCAAAATCTGCCCCTTCAGCACCGCGAGCTACATTCAATGCCGATATGGTTCGTACCTATCTGCATGAAATTGGGCGTGTCCCCCTCCTGACCCATGAGCAAGAAATTCTCTTTGGTAAGCAGGTACAGCGCATGATTGTGCTGCAAGATACCCGTACTGCTTTGGCATTAAAGCTAGATCGGGAACCAACGCCATCGGAGTGGGCGACCCAGGCTGCTATGAGTGAAGCTGAACTCAAGCGGGTGATGCAGCAGGGTCAGCGAGCGAAGCAAAAAATGATTGAAGCCAACCTGCGGTTGGTGGTTTCCATTGCCAAGAAATACCAGAAACGGAATCTGGAACTGCTGGATTTGATCCAAGAAGGTACTCTAGGACTTGAACGCGGGGTCGAAAAGTTTGATCCAACCCGTGGCTATAAGTTCTCTACCTATGCCTATTGGTGGATTCGTCAGGCCATTACCCGGGCGATCGCCCAGCAAGCTCGCACCATTCGGTTACCGATTCACATCACCGAGAAACTAAACAAGATCAAGAAGGTACAGCGAGAACTGGCCCAACAACTGGGACGGAGTGCCACACCGGCAGAAATTGGTCAAGCATTGGATTTACAACCCGCCCAAATTCGTGAATATTTGACCATGGCGCGTCAGCCTGTGTCCCTTGATCTGAAGGTCGGGGATAACCAAGATACCGAGCTGCAAGAACTCCTCCAAGACGACAGCGCCTCCCCCGATCTCTATACCATCCAGGAATCTCTCCGCCAGGATCTAGCGACTCTATTGGCGGAACTCTCCCCCCAGCAACGGGACGTGTTAACCCTGCGCTTTGGTCTAGAGGATGGACATGAATTATCCCTAGCAAAGGTGGGAGAGCGGTTGCAACTAAGCCGCGAACGGGTTCGACAACTGGAGCATCAAGCCCTCGATTACCTGCGTCGTCATCAGGCCAATATCCGAGAATATTTGGCGAGTTAGGGTTGGGGCGAGGCACAGGGGTTGAGCGGACTGGAGGTATCCAGTAAGGATGAGGGCTGTCCCCATCGTTGTAGGGCAGCCTGAACCGCCTGTAACACAATTGGCTTGGTGAGGTAATCGTCCATGCCAACTGAGAGACACATGGCTCGGTCTTCCTCCATAGCACTAGCTGTGATGGCAATAATCCGAGGTTGGTGTCGATATCGGGACTGCTGCCGAATCTGTCGGGTTGTTTCCACCCCATCCATGACGGGCATCTGCATGTCCATAAAGATCAGGTCGTAGTTCTGGGTGTGCAGTTTCTCCAGAACTTCCAGGCCATTAATGGCGACATCGGCAGTATAGCCAAGTTTCTCCAAAACCTTGAGGAAGATTTTTTGGTTGACTGGATTGTCTTCTGCGAGCAACAGTTGCAGGGGCATGCGGCTGGCTAGCTGGGGGTCTAGGGGGGTAAACAGGGGCGATGGTTGGTCGCTCAGGGAGATTGTGGTGCCAATTTTGGCTCGTAGCGTAAAGTAGAAGGTGGAACCTTGACCCTCGGTACTCTCCGCCCAAATCTTTCCGCCCATGAGTTGGGTCAGGCGATCGCAAATTGCCAGCCCTAGCCCCGTGCCACCGTAGCGACGGGTAATCGAAGCATCAACCTGGGAAAACGCCTGGAATAACTGATGCAGGCGATCGGGGGGAATGCCAATCCCCGAGTCTTGAACAGCAAATTGCAGCTCAATTTCACTTTCTGAGCGGTGCGACTGGACACAGACCGTCAGGGTCACCGAACCCTGGGCGGTGAACTTAATGGCGTTTCCCATCAAGTTGATCAAAATCTGTTGCAACCGCACCCGATCACCCACAATCACGGGGGGAATCTCAGGATGAATATAAGCATGGAGTTGCAAATGCTTTTGATTGGCCACCGGCATTAACAGATCCATGACTTGACGTACACAGTGGTGGAGCATCAAGGGACGGGTTTCGAGTTCTAGCTTGCCAGCCTCTACTTTCGAGTAATCTAAAATATCGTTGAGAATAATCAATAAATTATCAGCGCTGAGCCGAATTGTTTCTGCATACTCCTGTTGTTCTGCATCCAGAGGGGTTTCCAGCAACAGTCCAACGGTGCCGATAATGCCATTCATGGGGGTGCGGATCTCATGGCTCATGGTTGCCAGAAATCTGGACTTGCTGATAGATGCTTTCTCAGCTGCCTCTTTGGACTGCTGCAAGAGGATTTGATTTGCCTGTAACTGATCATTAAGAGCGTTGAGCTGACTGAGATGCAGCCGTAGTTCCATCTGACTGATCACTTGGCGACTCAGTGCCCTTAAGGCATTGAGCTGGTCAGCATTCAGCTCTCGAGGCACATGATCAATCACACAGAGGGTTCCCAGGGGAAAGCCATCCGGTGTCACTAAAGGCGCACCCGCATAGAAATTGACATGGGGTTCTTGGGTCACGAGGGGATTTCCTTGAAAGCGTTCATCCTCATGGGCGTCTTTGACAATAAATAGATCAGACCCCAAAATGGCGTGAGCGCAGAACGCCAAGTCCCGAGGTGTCTCCCGTGCGGCCAGACCAAAGGCTGATTTAAACCATTGCCGCTCCGGATCCAGCAGACTCACCAAGGCTATCGGTGTTTGACAAATATGGGCTGCCAGAGCGGTGAGGTCGTCAAAGGCACCTTCAGATTCGGTATCTAGTACCTGATAGCGATAGAGGGCTGCCAGTCGTTGTCGCTCATTGTCGGGTAGGGGAGGCTTGATCATTGGCGTTGAGTCTCAAAGGGTTCCATCTCGATTGAGGAATTGCATTCCCCAGTCATGCATCGCATCCAAAATTGGCTTCAGACTCTCACCGAGCGGCGTCAGGGAATACTCAACTTTGGGGGGAACCTGTTGATAGACCTGTCGATGTACCAATCTGGCTTCTTCCATTTCCCGCAGTTGTTGGGTCAGCATTTTTTGGGTAACACCAGGTAAGGCTCGGTATAACTCCCCGAATCGTTTCACCCCTACCAATAATTCTCTCAGAATCAGCACCTTCCAGCGGCCACCGATAACCTCAAGCGTAATTTCTACAGGGCAGGAGGCTCGCACCTGCTCAGTGACGGTGCTCATAGTATCTTTTTGGGTAGTATCTTACTTCAAAGTACATACTTTCCTTGAAGCTTATACCTACTTTAAAGTAAAAACTGAACCCATGAAACCTAGCCAATCCGATGAGCAAACCAACCATTGCTGCTAAACGACCGATTGTTGTAGAACTTGATGCTGGAACTTACTGGTGGTGTGCCTGTGGCCAATCCCAGAACCAACCATACTGTGATGGAACCCATCAAGGCACAGATCTCAAGCCCCTCCCAGTAACCCTGACCGAGCAGAAAACGGTTGCGTTCTGCCTCTGTAAGCAAACGGGTAATCCACCCTACTGTGATGGAGCCCATAGCAAACTCTCTTAATCTGAATTGGAGATTGGAAAATGATCACCCTGCGTCCGGCTCAAGAACGGGGTCATGCCCATCATGGCTGGCTCGATTCTTTCCACACCTTTTCCTTTGCCAGTTACTATGACCCACAGCATATGGGTTTTAGTGATTTACGGGTCATTAATGAAGATCGAATTGCTGCTGGGGCTGGTTTTCCCAACCATTCCCATCAAGATATGGAAATTGTTACCTATGTCTTGGATGGGGCGCTGGAACATCAAGATAGTATGGGAAATCGAACGATCATTCGTCCTGGTGAAGTGCAGCGCATGAGTGCCGGCACCGGAGTCACCCATAGTGAGTACAATCCCTCCCCAACAGACGCTGTCCACCTGCTGCAAATCTGGATCTTGCCGGAACAGTTGCACTTACAACCCAGCTACGAGCAGAAATTTTATCCTCCGGCTGAAAAACAAGGCCAGTTGCGGCTGATTGCCTCCCAGGATGGCCGGGAGGAGACTGTGACCGTTCATCAAGACATGAGTCTCTATGCCGCGACCCTGGCACCGGATCAGGCAGTGACCTATGAGATTCCCAGCGATCGCCGGGTTTGGCTACAGGTGGTTCGGGGAGCGGTGACTGTGAATCAAAGCCCCCTGCAGGCGGGGGATGGAGCGGGGATCTCAAAGGAGCGATCGCTGCAAATTGTCGGCCAGCAACCTGCGGAGTTCCTACTGTTCGATTTGCAGTAGCGGCGGTTCGGATGGTTGGTAGCGGGGACTTGTCCCTCGCAGGGAGGTAATGGTGGCGATCACTGTAGTGGCGACGCGGTCAATTTCCGGGGGGGTGTTAAATCGCCCGATGCCAAACCGGAGGGAGGCTGCTGCCAGTTCCGGCGATCGCCCAATGGCCTGTAACACATGGGACGGCTGCGTTTTAGCAGCGGTGCAAGCGGAACCGGACGAGAGGGCTACCACGGGTTGTAAGCCCAGTAGCAGTGCTTGACTATCCACGCCCGCCACACTGAGATTCAGGTTACCTGGAAGTCGCTGGAGGGGGTGACCATTGAGGTGAATATCGGGGAGTTCTTGCAAAGTTTGCCAAAGACTCTCTCGTAATGTAGTCAGTCGCTGGGTCTCGGTGGCGATTTCATCCAGACCCAGAGCCACAGCGGTGGCAAACCCCACAATCTGGGGGGTGTAGAGGGTTCCTGATCTGATTCCCCGCTCCTGCCCCCCCCCGTGCAGTTGGGGAGCCAGACGGACTCTGGGGTGTTGCCGCCGGACATATAGTGCCCCAATGCCCTTGGGGCCATAGGCTTTATGGGCCGTCAAAGACATGAGGTCAATCTGCATGGCCTGGACATCCAGGGGGATTTTGGCGATCGCTTGGGCCGCATCGGTGTGGAACAGGACTTGGTGGCTGCGGCAACAAGCTCCGATGTCTGCTAGGGGTTGCAGGACACCGATTTCGTTATTGGCCGCCATTACCGAAACCAAAATCGTGTCGGGTCGCATGGCCTGTTCCAGATCTGCCAGATTCAGTAAGCCATCAGCTTGGACAGGTAAATAGGTAACTTCAAATCCGAGGGTTTGTAAGTAACGACAGGGATCGAGCACCGCATTGTGCTCTGTCTGCACGGTGATGATGTGGCGTCCCTGACTAAAATAGGCTTCAGCGACCCCTTTAATCGCCAGATTATTGGCCTCCGTAGCACCGCTGGTAAAAACTATTTCTTCTGGGGTGGCCTGAATTGCCTCGGCCAGGGTTGCCCGTGCCTGTTGGATGGCGGCTTCGGCTTCCCAACCATAGGTGTGCCCAACACTGGCGGCATTGCCAAAGTACTGGGTGAAAAACGGCAGCATTGCCTCTAGCACCCGTGGGTCTACTGGCGTGGTAGCGTGACAGTCAAGATAAATGGGGCGATGGATGATCACACAGGTTCAGAAGCGCGTCAGCAGGACAGAATTAGTATCAGTCTATGCGATCGCCCCGGACAGAGTTAATCGACAGGAGAGATGCAGCATGTTTCACCTACATAGCTATTCTTGGAGACTTCGGCCTTGAATCCCTCTCTCTCTCAGGCTGCGATCGCCTTGGGCAGTAATTTGGGAGATTCGTTGCAGATTCTCGAAGCTGCCTTGACCACCTTGGCGACCACCCCTGGGGTTGCTCTTTTGGGGCGATCGCCCTGGTATCGCACCCGCCCCCTTGGCCCCCCCCAACCCGACTACCTCAATGGCTGCGCCACTTTAACGGTACAAATGACGCCACCACAGCTCCTGACAACCTTGCTGGAGATTGAAACCCAGTTTGGTCGAGAGCGTCAGCAGCATTGGGGCGCACGGACTTTAGATCTGGATCTGCTGTTATTTGATGATCTGATTCTCCGAACCCCAGAGCTGCAAATTCCCCATCCCCGGATGAATGACCGCGCCTTTGTCTTAGTTCCCTTGGCAACCATTGCCCCGGATTGGGTCGAGCCGATCTCCGGTCAGGCGATCGCCCATTTGCTCTCAGCACTCGACTGCTCCGGTGTGAATCTGATTGAACAACAGTAGCGGCTCAATGCCAGATAGAGTAAGGAGAGATGAGCCAATGAGTCCTAAGCTATGTTTCTCGGTCAAGAACCTCCCCAACTCCTGAAGCAGCGTCTGGTCTACCAGGGTCGTAAGTTTAATTTTGAAGTCAGCCACCTCCGGTTGCCCAACCAATCGGAGGGGGAATGGGAGTGTATCCGCCATCCAGGGGGAGCTTTGGCGGTGCCCGTGACGGCTGAGGGGCAATTGGTGATGGTGCAACAATATCGGTTTGCGATGCAGCGGCGGGTGTTGGAATTTCCCGCAGGCACAGTGGAACCCCACGAAGATCCTGCAACCACCATCCGGCGAGAAATTGAAGAAGAAACGGGCTACCGGGCCCACCGTTGGCGATCGTTGGGGCAATTTATTCTGGCACCGGGCTACTCCGATGAAATTATCTATGCCTTTTTGGCGGAGGACTTAGAAGCCTTAGAGCATCCTCCGGCGCAGGATGCCGATGAGGACATTGCCACCCTCCTGCTCACCCCCGCTGAATTAGAAGCCAGAATCCATGCGGGAGACCCCATTGATGCCAAATCCATTAGTAGCTTCTTCCTGGCACGTCCGTTTCTGCCCGCAGCTTGAACCCTCTGGGTTTGTCAAGATTTTCTGAGCGGGTGAAAACCCTCAAAACCTAACCCCCTTCCAACTCTTGATCCATCCACTCAAGATTGACAGAGTACTATGTCTGACTTGATTCTGTTTTGGCATCGCCGCGACCTCAGAATTGCTGACAACCTGGGACTGGCCGCCGCCCGTCAGCACAGTGCCCATCTCGTGGGTGTCTTTTGCTTAGACCCCCAGATTCTGCAAGGGAATGACATCGCCCCGGTGCGGGTGGTCTATATGGTGGGCTGTTTACAGCAGCTCCAGCAGCGGTATCACCAGCTTGGCTCCCAGTTATTAATTCTTTCAGGTCACCCGGTTCTAGCCATTCCCCGACTTGCCACCGCCCTCAGTGCTGAAGCGGTTTACTGGAATCTGGATGTGGAACCCTATGCCCAAAGCCGCGATCGCGCGGTTGAAGCAGCCTTACAGCAGGCTGGGATTCCAGTTTATACCCAGTGGGATCAGCTGCTCCATGGCCCCGAAAGCATCCTCACGGGAAGCGGCCAACCCTACACGGTCTACACCCCCTTTTGGCGCAATTGGATCACCCAAGCCAAAGCCGAACCCGTTGCAGTATTAGGCTCTTTCACTGGCCTCACCCCTACGGAAGCCGACCTTGCCTCAACTGCTGGGGCGATCGCCCTCCCAACTGCACCAGATCTCGGTTTTTATCTGGGATCAGGAACTCGTGCTGGAGCCAGGGGAAGTGGCGGCCCAGGAACGCTTGCAGGAATTTTCTGCCCAGGCGATCGCCGACTATCAGGAACAGCGTCATTTCCCAGCTCAAGCGGGCACTTCCCAGCTCAGTCCAGCCCTGAAGTTTGGAGTGATTGGCATTCGTACTGTTTGGGCAGCGACCCAGACTGCTTTGGCAGACTGCCGCAGTGATGAGGTGCGTGCCAGTATTCAGACCTGGCAACAAGAGCTGGCCTGGCGGGAGTTTTACCAACAGGTCATGTATTTCTTCCCAGAATTAGCGGCTGGCCCCTACCGTCCGCTGTGGCAGCACTTTCCCTGGGAGAACAATCCCGCCTATTTCCAAGCTTGGTGTGCTGGTCGCACCGGCTACCCCATGGTTGATGCCGCCATGCGTCAACTGAATGAAACTGGGTGGATGCACAATCGCTGCCGGATGATTGTCGCCAATTTCCTCACCAAGGACTTGCTAGTTAGCTGGCAGTGGGGGGAAAAATACTTCATGCAAACCCTGATCGATGGTGACCTTGCTGCCAACAACGGTGGCTGGCAGTGGAGCACTTCCAGTGGCATGGACCCCAGACCCCTACGAATTTTCAACCCCATCACCCAGGCTCAAAAATTTGATCCCGAAGCCGAGTATATTCGCCAATGGCTACCGGAGTTGCGGAGTCTGGAAACCGCAGATCTGGTGACGGGCAAGATTTCTCCCCTGGATTGCCATCAGTGTGACTATCCCCTGCCCATTGTTGATCACCATCAACAGCAGCGCCTATTTAAGATCTACTATCAACAACAAAAGGATAGAATGCCCAGTTCCTAGGGACAGCAGCTAGACGGTGAACTAATCTTGCACCTGAAAAGACTTCATTTGAGTGCCGGTGGTGTACTCCGTGGGATGGGTGCCGATCCAGTGGGCTAGTTTGAACAGATGCAGTTGTTCGGCCTGCTGAATCACTGCTTGACAATCCCGTAACTCAATATAGGGGATGGCTTTGGTGCGCTCCATATACTTTAAGCCAGCAAAAATATCCTTGGGAATGCGGACGGGGGTTGGAGTAGACATGATAATTTCATTAACCTGACTGATGGGGTAACTTCAGGAATCAAGGTTGCTTTTCCTGATGGTGCGAATCAATATCGCGAATCCAACTATCAATGATATTGATCACATTATGGCGAAAAAATTCCTTGGGCTGCTGACCGAAAAACAAGGCACAAGCCCCTCGCTTCATTTAGAGGCACTGAACTGCTAAGGGAGGATAAAAACTGTAAGGCATTTCTGCATAAGCATTTAAAGCATTTTAGCCGTAACAGTCTGAAACCCCAGTCAATCGAGGTTTTTAGTTGATCATCCTCAGCTTAACCCGATTAAAAGTCAGAACGCCTCCAGTAAAAACGATTTCGCAGTTATCGCCGTATACTGCCAATTGGTGTCTCAGCTCCCTAACTGTCATGCTTTGGTTTTCCTCTGGCATTTCAACTATCTTTAACTTCTACGCCTAGTAGTGCTGGTTTTTGTCTTAGTAGTTTTAGTCGTCGTTGGGGGCTTTGGTGGACTTGGTGGCGGCTCGGGATATGTGAGGAATTTAGCCACCAAAGGAAGCCTTGTAGCAGTAAGACCACATTTAAGCTTAGTTAGAAAACTCAAACTAGCTATAGCTTGCCCCTCTCTATAGCCTATAATTCCATGCGCCACCAAACTAGGATCTATATTTTTCAGTGCTGTATTTTTGGTTTTAAGGATATTCAGGACATCACAAATCTCTTGCTCTGTGGCCTTAGTAATATCAATACTCTCAGGATCTGGTGGACTTGGTGGTGGATCAGGATATGTGAGGAATTTAGCCACCAAAGGAAGCTTTGCAGCACTAAGACCGCAACTAAGCTTGGTTAGGAAACTTAAGCCAGTGATGTCATGCAACATTCTATGGTCTACAATTCCATGCGCCGCCTTACTAGGATCTATCTTGTTAAGAGCTGGATTTTTGGCTTTAAGGAAGCTTAGGACATCAAAAATCTCCTGCTCAGTGCCCTTTGTAATGTCAACAGTCATCAATTCTCCCATTTCAAGCTGAACTTTAGGAAGAATTTGATCATTGATTAAGATGCACCAAGCGAAATCTATTTCCGCCTGCCTAGCAGCCTCTAGAATCTGCAAATTCTGAACTGCCTCATAATCATCTTCACCCAGCACTTTTACCACTATGGGCAGAATATTTCGCTGAAAATCCTTTAAGTGTTGAGCGATATTTTTGATCAGGGCTGGAGAGTCCTCCACCTGACCTTTGATGAACTTAACAGGAATTCTCCGAGTTTCACCAGGCACAAACTCTAATGGCGACCGTTCTTGCTGAAGGATTGACATGGTTAGTGATCCACAAAATTATGCTTGAGGAATATTTCATCTACTAAACTGTCGAAAAGCTTGGTGATGGGTGAGGCCCGCCAACACACAGCAGGCACCTTACGAAACTCGGCAACCTTGGTTTGGGTATATGTCCTTAATCTGACTTTGCATACCTTCCCTGTGAAATTGAAATCCTGAAAATATTGATCAATAAATTTGTCAATGTTTACTCCAACGTCAGCTGGACAGTTAGAGTAAACAAGCCCAAGGTTCCAAGGCCCAACATGAACCGGACTTTGCTTCAGCCTAAACTCTTGAATTTTAGGAACTGTTTTGTTGTACAACGTAATCCCATGATTGAGAGAACGGCGATCATAATCTACAGGAATTAGCAAAAGATCAGAAGCGAATAAAACTCCCTGAGTAAGGTTGTCTACCACTGGCGATGTATCGACAAATATATAGTCATAGCCGCTACTAAGAAGACGAATAAGTTGTTGAATTAGTTGAAGGTGTTTACCTCCAGAAGCAGCATCAGAGTCTCTGAACTTCTCAAGTGCAACCTTGTTCCCAGGTAAGACATCTAGCCCAAAATAGTTTTTTCTCTGTTGTGGGGAATTGTTTGCGCTGGATGAGGTCTTTCAAAATTTGGCTAATCTGCTTATTGTCTTTAAGAGCTACTTGATCCATCAGAGACAGAAATTGATCTGAAAAATCGTCAGGATTTATGCCAAGCCCTTGAGTCAGATCTGTCTGTGGGTCTAAGTCGATTAGCAACACTCTTTTCCCCCGCATTGCCAGTGTTGCGCCAATATTGACGGTGTTGGTAGTCTTGCCGACCCCTCCTTTCTGATTCCATACAGAGATTGTCAAGCCTCTATGAAGGCGACTCAGGCAATATTCCAGTTGACCGATCAAGCTCGGTAAATTATTCTGCGTCACTTTTTGGATTGGGGTTAATGGCATTACCAACCCTTCTACACGCCTCCAAATCTGGAAGAAATCACCATTAAACACCAAGCCAAAAGGAGCCAGATGCTTCTGAGTAACATTTTTCTCGCCTAAGTACTGCTTAATGCCGTTATTGCCCCCAGTGGTTGGATATCCTACTGCATTACGGTAAAGAGGATGTTGCTGGCAGAACGCTGAAAAACCATCTTCTGGAATTGCCGCAATTGCAGCATCTCTCTTTTTAGTCTCAACCGCCAAAATAGGTTGTTGATCGGCCGAGTAGACCATGAAGTCTGGCGAAAGACCCGAACCAATTGTTGGGCCTACCTTGAAAGGTAATTTTAGGTAGTGAAGTAAAGGGATGAAAAAATGGGCATTGAGATCTGCCTCAGCCAAATTTCCTGGTAGAGCTTCCCACTTAGTAAGTAAGTCATCTATATCTTTCTGATCCATCAGTTTGCCCTTAAAGGGTGATGTGACCGCGCCCTAACCTTTCCAGCAGCTCTCCCACAGAAATACCCCTCGCTTCGGCAAGCAACCGCAATCCTTCTTTTGCCGTAGGAGTGATTCGCGCCGATAGGCGGTGGGACTTCTCCTCTCCATATTGAGCGTGTTTGGACTTGGACATTATTCATAGCAGGTGCTTTGCCGGATTGTACATCCATTACCAGGATGTGAACAGATTTATCTCAGGGATGGCTGCGAGGTTACTGGTCTTCTGTGGATTGCAAAACAGATTTCCAAAATTCAACTTGGGCTGAGATTTGATCAATTAGAAACCTAGTTGAGGCGATCAGGTCTCTCAAGCTTCCCCCAGGATCTGAGTGACCTCCTGTTTCTGAAGGTTTCGGAGCTGCTCTCTTGCAAAGCATTCCAGCAGCTCTGACTGGCTTATGCCTATCTCTATTGCCTTTTCCTTCAGCAGAATACTGGTTTTGGGGGTTAGCAGCGCCTTGAACTGGATACTCTTGTTTTCTCCATGAGCTGCATGCTTGGTCTTCATTGACCTCGCTCCCTATATCTTTGCCAGATTAACCATTTTTGCAATTCTACAGCTCCCAAGACCGTCGTGCTAACCAATAGACTCAGCCCTAGCTCCCCAACGGATAGGGCTTTTGTTTGAAAAATCTCTTGCAAAAATGGGAGGTACACCACTGCCAGTTGTAAACCCAAGGTGAGGGTCACTGCTCCCAGCATGGGTTTATTGGAAAGCAACCCAATGTGAAATAGCGAGTCCCGTTCGGAACGAACCCCCAAGGCAATTCCTAGCTCAGAAAAGGTCAGGGTGGTGAACAGGAGCGTCTGCCAGTTAGACTCAGGATCCATCTTCCAGTACCAGTAGCCGATGCCGAGGCAACCTAGGGTGATAATCAGCCCCAGCCAGAAAATGTTCCAGCCCATGCCTCGGGCAAAAATATTTTCAGTGGGGGATTGAGGGGGACGCTGCATGATATTGCGCTCGGCTGGTTCGACACTTAACGCAAGGGCTGGCAAGCCATCCGTCATCAAATTAATCCAGAGGATTTGGATCGGCAGCAGCGGCAGGGGCATACCCACCACAGGAGCTAAGAGCATCACCCAGATTTCTGCGGAATTACTACTGAGCAAATACTTAATACTCTTGCGGATATTGTCATAAATCACCCGCCCCTCTCGGACGGCAGCGACGATGGTGGCAAAGTTGTCATCAAGCAACACCATGTCAGCCGCTTCTTTGGCAACGTCAGTACCCGTGATCCCCATGGCTACTCCAATATCTGCTTTTCTTAAGGCAGGGGCATCGTTGACGCCATCCCCTGTCATGGCAACAATATGTCCTCGGCTTTGGAGAGCCTCAATGATCGCTAGCTTTTGCTGCGGGGACACGCGGGCGTAAACCGACACATCCTCAACCAGGTCTACCAATTCTGTGGCTGAAAGCTGAGCCAACATCTGCCCAGTCTGAATGCGATCGCTGGTAGCAATCCCCAGATCCTGGGCAATATGTTGTGCCGTCAGGGATTGATCCCCCGTAATCATGACCGGACGAATCCCCGCATCCCGGCAAGTTAAGATGGCTCCTTTGACCTCAGGGCGTGGCGGATCTAGCATCCCGATGATGCCGACAAAAATTAAATTCTCCTCGATCTCGTCCCTGAGCCGCTTATGAACAGATGGCTCCAGGAACCGAAAGGCAACCCCCATGACCCGCATCCCATCCTGGGCCAGTTGGTTATTGGTATCCATGATTCTTTGATGCCAATCACCATTGAGTCCTTGGGGTTGCCCCTCCACCCAAACCTGGCTGGAAACCTCCAAGAGACTCTCGACTCCCCCTTTGGTAAAGGCAATATAGGAGGAGCTACCGGAGGCAATCAGCCAGGACTCAGGCAGCTCAAGGGTATCTGGAATTGGGGTACCGGCAGCTAGCAACTGATGAACCGTGGTCATGCGTTTACGTTCGGCATCAAAGGGGATCTCGGCAATGCGGGGAAAAATCGACTCTAAGCGCGCTTTCCAGAGTCCCATCTGGGCAGCAGTCACCACCAATGCCCCTTCAGTTGGATCCCCGATGGCATGGAAATGATGGGGGTGATCGGGATCCGGTTTTAGCAGGGCATCATTGCAGAGAGCCGCACCGATCAGGAGGAGACTCAGGGCAGGATGCCCCAGGAGCAGCGGCGATTGGACGTCACTGGAACTGAGGACGGGCTGATGTTGTTGCAGGTGAGTTGTTAAGTCCAGCCGATGATCGGCGACAGCTAGGAAGGTGACCGTCATCTTGTTTTCAGTCAGGGTGCCGGTTTTATCGGAGCAGATCACGGTGACAGAACCCAAGGTTTCGACAGCTGGCAACTTGCGGATCAGGGCTTGGTGTTTGAGCATTCGTTGCGCCCCAATTGCCAAAGAGATGGTCACAATTGCCGGCAATCCCTCTGGCACCACAGCAACGGCCATGCTCACCGCTGTCAGGAACAAGAGTTGAAACTTTTCACCCCGCAGCAGCCCCAGCGCCAAAATCACCGCAATTAATATCAGGGCTGCCATGACGAGTTTCTGCCCCAACTGATCCAGTCGCTTTTGCAGCGGCGTAGGCTCTGGCACTACCGTCTGCATCAGGTGGGCGATACTGCCCAGTTCTGTGTTCATCCCCGTTGCCGTTACCACTGCCAGCCCCCGTCCATAGGTGGCAACTGTCCCCAGATAAACCAGATTGCGCCGCTCCCCCAACGCCAAGTCAGGCTCTGTAAGGGGTGCGGTATGTTTCTCTACGGGTTGTGATTCCCCCGTAAAGGTTGCTTCTTGAACCCGTAAGTTTACACTCTCAATTAAACGACCATCCGCCGGAACTAAATTACCCGCTTCCAATAGGACGATATCTCCAGGCACGATTCCTCGGGCTGAAATTTCTTGCCACTGCCCGGCTCGCCACACTCTCACCTTGGGTACGGCTAATTTCTTTAGGGCTGCGATCGCCTTGCTAGCTCGGTACTCTTGGTCAAACCCAATCAGAATGGTCAGTACCACGATCGCTAGAATTGCAAGGGTATCTTTGTAGTCCCTCAACAGTGCAGAAATGAAGGCAGCCCCCAGCAAAATCAGGATTGTCGATGCAGTGAGTTGCTCCCAAAGGATTTGCCAGGGACTCTTGAGAGAACGCTCGATCAGATCGTTAGTTCCGTACTCTAACTGACGGCGACTCACCTCTTGCTGGCTCAGTCCAGTGCTTGCATCGGTGCCTAGAAGTTCTAATACCTGCGATATCTCTAGCTGATGCCAGTTGCTCAAGATAGTTGCTCTCGACGTAGTGACGAATCAAGGTTACCTCCAGAATTTACCAGGAGTGGAGTGCCCACAATCCTCACAAAACTCGTCGCGCCCCCTGTGAGGGATATTTGTGTTCAACCCTCCACAGCAACCGCGAAGGATTGAGCACAAAAGCATCACCCCCTTCGGGAGACCCCATGATTCGGTGTCAAAGGATCCTACCCGATGGGCTGCTGAGAGGATTTTAGGCTTCTGGAACCCTAGGATTGCGCAGGGATACCCCGGCGATCGAGAATGTCTCGTAACTCTGCCTCTTGGGTTTTTGTCAGCGATGTTTGCAGGACTTTCCCCCCAAAGGGAGCGACTTCCTCCAACACCTTATCGGGGGTAACCTTACTGACTAGGACAAAGAGCGCCGAAGTACTGGGTTGGAGGGTTGCGCCTAATTCTTTCATAAAGTTGTCATCAATGCCAATATCGGTCAAAGCCCCTGAGATCGCTCCGGAGGCTGCACCTACAGCAGCACCTAGAAGCGGGACAAAGAACAATGTGCCAATCAATAGACCCCAGAATCCCCCGCTGACTGCTCCAGCGGAAGTCAGGTCGATCGCTTGTTTGAGCTTAATTTTGCCATCTTTGTCTTTGACGACAACCGCTGCATCTGCTAGTTCAATCAGGTGCTCCTTTTGCAGCCGGGCCAAGGTAAGACGAACTTCCTCAGCTTTGAATTCATCTTCGTAAGCAACCACAAATAAATCAGCCACGTTCTACCTCTTGAATGAGTATTCTGGAAAACCCAAAGGGCTATGTTCAGCGTGGGATCAGTATGCTCTGTGCCAGTGCTATCAATCGGGCTTTCTACTCTCAACTGCTACGTAGAGATCCGGTTGGACACGGGCAAGAACAAAGATAACGCCATTTGATCTTAACGCTTTGGCTTTGCTTCTCGTCTACGTTGCTCAGCTTTGGCTTGGGCTGTGTTTGGTAAATAACTCCCATCCTGAAATTGATTGCGTTTAATCTCCCGTGATAGGCTACTTTGGGAGCAATTCATCCTTTGCGCGATCGCCCGCAGAGATAGATGTGTCGTTGTCCGTAGCTGGTATAGCTCAAACCGTTCGGAATCTGTAAAATGTTTATGGCTCATAGGGTTGTCCCAATGTTGTGGTAAACATCAGACTATTCCTATGAGTCCCTCCTGGAAAAATCTCTAGGGGATCAACTTCACCCTTGAATGGGCGGTTATCAGCAAACCCAGAACAGCAGTGGTAAGCTTTACATCTAAACAAAATGGGTTTAAGTAATCATCGACAATCGATGCGATCAAATAACTTTATCATGGTTGCCTTCATTGCTTGTGTTTTGCTTATGACTGGATGTTCTGGAAAATCTTCATCAGAACTTAAAGCCCTGAATCCCTATGCTCAAGCTACGCTCACTCCTGGAACTGGTCTGGGAGATCTGCAATTAGGGAAAACGACCTTAGGTTGGTTTGTCCAAAACATCGGATCGGGAACTATATCAGTTATCGCTGGCGATGAAACTGCAATAGAATTAAGTTTCCTGAACGGTGAAGTTTCGTTTCTCTTTGTTATTTCAAGCAGCTGTCAAAATGAAACAGATGCACCTGGGAAACGATTAGATCTAGGTCAAGATATCAAGTCATTCCTGTCCCGATATCCTGGATGCAACGATCTACCGTTATCTAGCCTATCGGTAGCGACTCAACAAAGCAGTCAGGCGGACACCTTTTTCAAGGGCAGTACGGATCGCGGTGTGCGACTCTGGTCACCAAAATCTGATGCTTATCAACATGGAGCCGAGTTAAATCATGCAGGTCAATTGGTTGCTGGTGAGGATCAGCAGCGGGAAAATCTAGGTCGCCTTGAATTTCCAGTAGGTATTTATCTCTACTATTCAGAAGGCGAAGGGGCAACACCAGAGGAAGTGCAGTCAGGTGCGCCCCTATCGCCTGAGAGAATACGTGAGATAGAAGCGTCAGCAAGGGAAGCGGCCAAGAATGCTGTGATTAAGCGCATGACAATTTTCATGCCAAATAGATGAGAGGAATCATTATTACCGGTCTCATACGCGTCAACGATTTATGAGGACGTTTTAAAAGGGTAGGCTTTAGCCTCAAATACAACTCAGAGGCGCGATGGTCTCCGACCAGCCTTCGGCTATCGCAAACCCTGGAACCCTGATTCTCTCGAATTAGCTTCTAGGTAGCTAGGGGGGTGAAACACACCCTGAAAGACTTTTAAAACATCCTCTAAGGCAGGGTTAATCATCTCGGCAAACACGGACAGGTACCATCGGACTAAAGCGACGATACTCTGCTAGATATTGCTCCAGTACCACCAATTGCGGCAAATTCAAGCTGTAGTAAATCCAGCGTCCCTGTTGTCTCGCTCTCACGAGATCTGCTTCCTTGAGGGCTTTTAAATGAAACGAAAGCTTAGACTGAGTGACTTCCAGCGCCTCACACAGGTCACAAACACACCGCTCTTGCGATCGCAGCAGATCCAGGACTTGCAGGCGGAGCGGGTCTGAAAGGGCGTGAAACCCTAAAACAATTAAAGTTAATGGTTTGGTTTCTAGTTTTTGCATAGGGTTGAATGACGACCAATCATGACTCTAAATAAGCTGACAGCAAGTATTACACAGTCTTCGAATCCGCCAGCCGAGAATAGTGAAAAGCGGCTAAGAGCGGGTCGGCATCCCCCCGGAGTACCCAATTAGCTACCAGGGATGCCGTGATCGGGGCAAGTAAGATGCCGTTGCGATGGTGCCCAGTGGCCAAAGTTAAATTCCCGTAGGGACTCTCACCAAGGAGGGGCGACTCATCAGGTGTCGTAGGCCGATACCCCCACCATAACTCGGTGATCGGGAAGTCTTGTAGGCTGGGGAAGAGCCGGATGGCGTTGGCTAAGAGTTGTTGCACACCAACGGGGGTATTGCTGGGAGTAAAACCGACATCCTCACTGGTTGCTCCAATCACAAGCTGGCCATTTTGCCGAGGCACAATGTAAATTTCTTGCCCAAATAAGACGGTTTGCAATGGCAAGAGATGGCTGTTTTGTAGCGGTATTTGTAGGGAGAACATTTGTCCCTTCCGGGGATAGGTGGGAATGGGCAACAGATCCCCTGACCAGGCACCCGCTGCCAAAACATAATGACTGGCCTGCCAGGTACCCGCAGCGGTGTCCACCCCAATCACGGATGAACCCTGGTTCTGAATCGCAGTCACCGCAACACCTTCTTGAATTCTGACCCCAGACTGTTGAGCCGCTGCCCAAAGACAATGGGTCAAAGCGCGGTTATCTACTTGGGCATCTTGGGGGAACCACCAACCGCCGATCACCTCAGCGCTCAATCCTGGATACTTTTGCTGCACCACCGATGCGGTTAACCACTGGGCGGTTGGCTGGGAACTGGCATGGGGTTCAGGAGGGGCGGGCAGGTCTGCATACACTGGGGCGAGAATGCCACAGGGCCAGTAGCCCGTAGGCTGTCCGGTGATCTCGGTAAGTCTCTCAGTCCACGTGGGGTAGAGATCGCGACTTCTGATCGACAAGTCCCATAGGGAACCGAGGGGCAAAGCTTCTGCCTGGGGTGCTAGCATTCCCGCTGCAGCATGGGAGGCGGCTTGTTTGAAGTTGCGACTGAGAACGGTAACCGATGCGCCTTGTAATCGCAACTCTAGGGCGATCGCCAACCCAATTAGACCACCGCCAATAATTAGGACATCACAACTTGCGTTCACGGATACTATCTATGCAGACCTCTTTCCCAGTCTAGACAATAGTGGGGGAATACTAGGGATAGAGCTGCGATGATCATTGGCGTCAACCCTCCGCTGGGGCTGACCGATTTCCGGCGATCGCCCATGACAGAGCCCTACGGGTGAAGATCAGCCCGTTTCTGCCAGAGATCATTCAAGCAATGGGTTGCCTCTTAGAGGATGTTTTAAAAGGGTAGGCTTTAGCCTTAAATACAACTCAGAGGCGCGATCGCAAACCCTGGAACCCTGATTCTCTCGTATTAGCTTCTAGGTAGCTAGGGTGGTGAAACACACCCTGAAAGACTTTTAAAACATCCTCTTAAAACAACCAGGTGAAGTCGCTCCACTAGATGCAGCAGTAAAGGTCATGAAAGAAGCTGATCTAGTGGAGAAATATCTAATGACGCTGGGAGAATAGTTAGATTAATTAGCGTTATTGTCCCAGCTAATTCGTCAGTTTAATACAGGGTAGTTCCTGATTGGTAAGCGCTGAGAAAGCTGTTGTAATCATTTTCTACCTGCGTCGTGTAATCTAAGGTAAAGGCAATCATTTCATCCTTGAATGTTCCTCGGTTCCCATCCACAATATCGGTAACTTCTTTATCCTGGCTGTAGGAAACGATCGCCGCATTGTAATCCTTATCAGCGAGGGCATGATCTTTAGCCATGGCCTTCCCCATATAGGTTACGGCATCGGTAAATTTTGATTTGCTGGTCAGTTGTGTGTAGTCAAAATCAACCTGGTAGGGTGACTTTTCCCGCACCATATAAGGTACACCGCTAATAGTGGCATACCCTAATAACACATCTGTGTTCGTAAGCATGGCCTTGGTACTGATCGTCACCCGTTGCCCCTCATGGTAGCCATATTGTGAAGCTGGCAAGCGACCGGGAGCCGCGATCGCAACTGCACTGCTAGATTCCTGTTTCATTTGCAGAATCACATCATCACTAGTAGAGGCACTAGGGCCTTCGATCAGGACATAGTAACGATACTTACCCAGACTGCCAATTCCCGATCCTAGCTTCAGACGGATATCTTTAACCGTATAGTAACTGCTGCTATAACGCTTACTACTGGGAATGGAATTGACATAGCCCGTCATCGCCGCCAGAATACTACTGGAGGTTGAACTAGAAACATATTCTAGCTCACCAGGAGTTACCTTAAATAGGCGACTCCCTGAAGCATTTACTGTTGTATATTTACTCAGGAAACTGCTGCGACTTTCCCCAGCAACCCCTTGAATTAAATCCTTGACATAACCGCTCGTATTGCCCGTATTCAGGCGATAGGAAAGTTCATCATTGGTACCCTTAAAGTCCTTGATCTTGTCAAAGTAAGCATCTAAGAAGGATCGCACCACATCCTGGCGATCACTACTGCCAATCCCATTGGCCTTTGCTGCCAGCATAATACTAACGGCCATCCGGCGCAGATCCCAGGTATAAGATCCGAGATAGGCTTCATCAAAATCAGTGACATCAAAAATATCATTGTCACTACTATCTCGAAACGCACCCATGTTTTGCAGGTGCATATCCCCTTCTAACCAGACATAATTGGTAGAACTGTTGACAAAGCTAGAGGCTGGTAGCGTCGTCATGTCTTTGTAGAAGAGGTGAGCCGTACCTCGATAAAATGCAAAGGCATTTGTACTCATTCGTTGCATTTTAGTTGCCAGTTCTTGGGGGAGCTGAGCCTTATAGGGGTGGTTAAAGTTATAAATCTCGCTCACAACCCAGGAATATCGAGAGGAGGCGGCATTCGCAGGCCAAAGATACCAGAGCAGCAGTGCTAGCAAACTGAGGAAGGCGATCGCCAGAAACTTCTTAGGAGAGAATTTGATTCCCATAGGATTAAGGTGAAAATACAGGGTTGAAATAAGTTTGAATGTTAGCCAGCAATCAACTGCAAGCAAACAATAATCAACCTAGAAATAACACGGATCATGTACTCACCCAGCGTCTTCTAAATCACCTGAGTGATCCTTTTTTCGATAAGAATTATAAAAATCATGGCTGCAAATCTAACCCTTGGTTTTGGGGATGGCTCACGGGAAATTGCGCCATAAAGCGCCGATCAACCCAGTCTTTCCAGCACCAGAGAGCCGTGCTTGGCCCCCAGCCCCACCCTCCCCAAGAAGCCACCGCCATCGGAGAAGAAACCAATGGCGACCGACCCTGAGTCCCAATACCAATCAAGCTGAGGGCCTGTTGTTGTGGACGATAGGGTCGTAGGGGTTTCCCGGTCAGCAGGCAGCGCAGGTTATCAAACAAGGGTTTCCCCTGGCGCACGGCAAACACTCCCGATTTCGGGCAGGGACGATTGACCAGAGTAGCAATGTCCCCGGCGGCCAATACCTGGGGGTGAGACACTGATTGCAGCGTGTCCTGCACCCAAATAAATCCTAAAGGATCAACCATCAACCCAGAGGCTCCTAACCAAGCCGGAGCTGCTGCCTGGGTGACCCAGAACAGGCGATCGCAGGGGACGGTGAGTCCAGACTCACAGGCAACCTCCAAGGGCGGGAGATCCCCGAGAGAGTTGACCTGGGTCACCGTTTCACCCAGGTGCACTTGAATGCCGCGATCGCAGAGAATCTTGTACAGAGAGCGTTGCACCCAGGGATTGTGATGCGACAACAGTTGCTGCGAACGGTGAAACAAATGCAATTCTGGCTGAGTCGTACCTGCTTCTGGCAACAATTGCTGGAGCTGGGTTTGCATCGCCAGCGCCAGCTCCACCCCCCCTGACCCCCCCCCCGACAATGCCGATACAGTGAGGGGGAACCTGATGTTGGGCCTCTGCTTGGGCGATCGCCTGCAAAAACTGTTGCCAGCCCTTGAGAAACTGGGGAACAGGCTTCACCGGGAGACTGTACTCCCCAGCGAACTCCTGGGGATAGGTGGGTGTACTGCCAATATCAATGGAAAGGATGTCAAAGCTGATCCCAGGATGATGGACACACAGCACCCGTTGGTTAGCTAAATCCAACCCCATTGCCCGATCAATCATCAGGCGTGCCCCAGCAAACTCAGCCAACGCAAGCAGGTCAATGTGACAGGCTTCCTCGGGGTAAAAACCCGCCACGTACCCCGGTAACATGCCGGAATAGGGGGTGCGAGTTGCGTCACTGATCAGGGTCAACCTTACCCCCGGCAGCGGAGCGGCTCCCCACCGTCGCAGTAAGATCGCATGACTATGTCCCCCTCCCACCAGCACCAGATCTTGACTCATTGTCTGTCGCCCTGCAACTGCCATGTCACCCTAGGAATGGCTCAGGAGAGCCGATAATTTTGCTACAATGGCTACAAAATTAAGTCCCAAAAATTCTTATAAGGGTAGATAGACCCTTCTCAAGTGTTCTCAACATAATTTGTTGATTGAAGGTTGAATGCAATCGAGCGGCTCAGCTATTTACAGGGTTACGGTTCAGTAAGCCTGGGTCTAATACAGAAAAGCTACGGAGTTTTTTGCGTGATTGCCATCTCCCTAGGTTCGACGGGGCGAAACTGGAGTACGGTTAGTTTTGCTTCCACCTTGTACCTCTGCCCGGTTCTAGACTTGCTGCTCTCTGGAATTCCAGAACGCTGGCAACCTGAAATCAGATTAGGCTTACAAGAAGCCTTGGTGAACGCTGCCAAACATGGCAACAACCTTGATCCCAGCAAGACGGTGCTGGTTCGTTATTCGGTTAAAGAAGGAACTTGCTGGTGGGTGATCTCAGATCAGGGAGGGGGATTTGACCCACCCGAATGCTGGAGGGGTCACGGTACCTGTAGTCTGCCCCAAGCAGAACAAGAATCAGGACGGGGTCTGTACATTCTTCACCAGATTTTTGACCAAGTTCACTGGAACCAAGCCGATCGAGAGTTACGACTCTGTAAACAAGTGACGCGCTTTTCCCGACTGCCGCTACTTTACTAAAGCCTAGCCTGCTTCCAGGGAGCGATGATCGGAGTGCGGTGTTGGTTGCTTGTGACCGTGGGTGGGGCAAGGGGGCGCAGAAAGGGAGCGATCGAGCCATCCACAAGCTTGTTGCAGTCGCAACAGGGCTTCCTCTGGTTGGGTACTCAGCAAGAAAACCAAGGCGGTTGCAGCCTGTTCTTGGGCGCGTGCCTGACGATTGGACTTCAATCGGTGCCAGTCCCGATCCGTAATCATTAATCGCTCTGCTAATACTTGGGCCACTTCGAGGGCACTGAGTTCTGCAACCAGACGATCTGGCCGAACGGTGGTGGAATCAATGGTCATGGCTCTGGATACTCCTTGTATGGATTGCCGGGGCTAATGACACCCAGCATTGAATTTTCAAACAAGTTCTCATGGTTAGCTCATCCCCACAGCTCCCGAGTAAACCAGCCCTCGCTGCATATCCAGGGTCAGGATCTCACCGTCTCGAATCACCGTCGTGGCATTCTTAACCCCAACAATTACAGGGACACCCAACCGCAGACCAATCACCGCAGCATGGCTGGTCAAACTATCATCTTCGGTAATAATCCCCGCTGCCTTCCGAATCGCCTCCACGAAATCTGCACTGGTGGAAGGGACAACCAGGATCTCCCCAGGGTGGAAGTTACTGATCTCCAGGATATTATGGGCCACTCGCGCCCGTCCACTGACTGACCCCTGCCCCAAGGCCAAGCCTTTACCCAGAATGGCCGTCACGACTTCTACCTTAATCAAATCCGTCGAACCAGAAACACCTTGGAGAGTGCCCGCTGTCATGACCACCAACTCTCCCTCAGCCAACAAGTGTTTCTCCTGAGCAACATTCAACGCCGCCTGGAAGGTTTGCCCCGTGGAGGGTAAATCCAGAACTAGCAGCGGTTTCACACCCCAAACCAGTTGTAGCTGTCGAGCAACATCCACATGGGGAGTAATTGCGAGAATCGGTGTCTTGGGTCGGAACTTGGAGACATTACGAGCGGTAGCGCCTGTCTTGGTTAGGGTCATAATTGCCGCAGCCTCCAGTTGGCTGGCAATTTCCCCCACAGCACGGCTGATGGCATCCGGGATGGCAACCCGTCGACCCTTAGGCCGCTCCTGGCCGACGCGCCGATGGCTACGGTCTAGGATCGGGTAGGCAACCTCTTCCCGGGATTTGGTGGCGGGAGAATGATATTCTTGCTCGATGCGTTCAGCAATGCGAGCCATGGTAGCAACCGCTTCCACAGGATAATGACCGACCGCAGTCTCGTTAGAGAGCATGACTGCATCCGTCCCATCCAGAATGGCATTGGCAACATCAGAAATTTCCGCACGGGTCGGTCGGGGATTGCCCACCATGCTATCCAGCATTTGTGTAGCGGTAATCACCGGAATTCCCAGGCGGTTGGCCGTTGCAATCAGGCGTTTTTGTAAGATCGGTACCTCTTCTGCGGGTACCTCTACCCCCAGATCGCCTCGGGCAACCATCACCCCATCACACACCGAGAGGATAATCTCCATCTGCTCGATCGCTTCATGCTTCTCGATCTTGGCAATCACGGGCACATTTTTACCAGCACTGGAGATCAATTCCTTAATTTCCAGCACATCTTGAGGATTGCGCACAAAGCTGAGGGCCACCCAGTCCACCCCCTGATCTAGCCCAAAAACGAGATCCTTCCGGTCTTTATCCGTTAATGCCTTGATGGAGAGATAGACCCCTGGGAAGTTAACACCTTTGTTATTGGACAGCGTCCCACCGACGGTGACACGACAGTGTAATTCCCGCTGGCTGCGGTCTACCTTTTCCACCGACATTTCCACCCGACCATCATCCAGCATGATCTTTGACCCTTCAGGCACTTCGTCTGCTAGCAGCTCATAGGTGACGGAACTGATAGTTTGGGTTCCCGCAACCCGCTGACTCGTCAAGATGAAGGGGTCTCCCGTTTTTTAAGACGATCGACCCGGTTTCAAAACGACCCAGACGAATTTTCGGCCCCTGCAAGTCTTGGAGAATCCCAACAGGTTGGTTGAGTTCAAAGGATGTTTGCCGAATCAGCCGGATACATCGCTGATGGTCATCATGGGTACCGTGGGAGAAATTGAGACGGAGGGTCGTTGCCCCTGCCTCGACCAGAGCCCTGAGAACTTCTGGGCTACTGGTTGCTGGACCAATTGTGGCGACAATTTTTGTCCGACGCTGAGAGTTTGACCGTTGCATGGAAAAAGCCGAAAATCAGAAACAGAACTCAGACTGTGAAACAAGCCGATCTGCCGAGCTTTACTCTACAGCTTCGGGGTTACCTCAAACAACACTGGTAATAGAATTGTATTCGGGTTCCAGGAACCCTCGATAATAAAGCAGCAGAACTCCCAGTCCGATTTCGTCTCGGCAACTATCTCTGTAACGCTTCCACTTGAGACTGCTGAGATTGCCGCAGCTTCTGAGAGTAGAAGGAGGCTGACTCCTCCCCTCTAGCGCACTCCTGGGAAAATTTAATCAGATGATGGGCGGTCAGACCTATCTTGATCACCTGTTCAATCTTGCCAGTTTTCAGGGCGGGGGCAGCCATCTGCCAGAACGTCTGGCGATAGTCACTCAACAGCCCCACTCGTAGGAGAATGTTACCCAATAGCATCAGCCCCCGACGAATATTGGTCCAGGAAACCCGGGCGGGACTGTTGGGAACGATGATACGGTTGGCATAGGTATGCTCGACGTTGTAAGCAAACCGCTGATAGAGAAACTCTGGCTCGTAGGCTGTGGTAATACAACGCCGCCACATTTCAATCACTTGCTCATAGGGCATCAAAAATTCGACATTGGACTCTCGTCCTTCCTCTGACACCAGACGTCCTGCCTGTTCCAGTCGCCGCCACAGGGGGGTACGCGGTAGGGCTTGCAGGACATTGATGGTCAACATGGGGATATTAGAAATCCGGATGAAATCGAGGATGCGATCGGCGGTTTCTGGTGTGTCGGTATCCAGTCCTAAAATGATTCCCGAAACCACCTCCATGCCATAGCGGTTCAGGATCTTCACCGCGTCCAGAATCGGCATACTGAGATTATGGTCTTTGGAGATCGACTGCAGCGCCTCTGTTTCAGGGGTCTCAATTCCACAAAACACCGTTGTAAAGTAGGCTTCTCGCATCAGCTCTAGAAGCTTCGGGCTTTGAGCGAGATTGAGGGTGGCTTCGCAGGCAAATTGGAGTGGATACCCGTTTTGTTTTTGCCAGCGGACGAGGTGAGGCAATAACTCCGTCACCGCACGGCGGTTGCCGACGAAGTTGTCATCCACAAAGTAAACCGCACCGGGGTTGCCCGACTCCAGCATGGCATCTAATTCCCGCAATACCTGTTCCGGTGCCTTCAGGCGGGGATTACGGCCGTAAAGTTCCGGAATATCACAAAATTCACAGCGGTAAGGACAACCGCTAGAGAATTGCACACTGGCAATAAAATACTGGTTGAGGTTGAGTAAGTGGTAGGCCGGAACTGGAAACTGGTCGAGGGGCAGACGTTCTTGGGTCTCAAATCGCAGTTGTTGCGGGGGGCGCTCGACCTGCTGATCAAGATACTCAATCATTTGATCGGTGGCATCTCCCAACTCCCCTAAGTGCAAAATATCGAAGTCCGGGTAGTATTCCGGACAGCCGGAAACAGAAGGGCCGCCGATCACTGTAATCTTGCTAAAGCGATGGGCGAGGGTATTGATTTGATTCATTTGGGGACGCTGGATATGCATCCCACTAACAATCACCACATCCGCCCATTGGTAGTCTGCACGAGTGGTCGGGCGAATGTTTTCATCAACGAAGCGGACGTTCCATTCTTGGGGCAGATAGGCAGCAACCAGTAGAATTCCCTGGGGCGGCATAAAAGCCCGAACCCGACCCATCAAGGGATAGGCATGGTGAAAGGTTCCAAAGGAACGGCTGTATTTTGGAAAAATGCAGAGGACGTTTCGATGATTTCGGGGACGATAGGGGACGCGATCGCCAGTACGTTCCGGCACTGACTGCTCAAAGGATTGCAGGTCATGAGTCATTCAGGATTTCTCCTACTTAACATCAGAATCTAATGACGCTTGCCAACGGCATTTGAGCCACAGAACTTAACAAATTATCAGTCGCAACATCCCTGCCAATGACCGATCTCACCTGTTCCGGGTGCTTTGGCGATGTGATTGGCTGGTGGCGTCTACCCAGTCGATGACAGTCCAATTGGCATTATCCCTCTTGTAACACTATGAAGCCTGAAAGCAACCCTTCCCCTGTCAGCTTACCCATGGTTTTAGCTGGCTGTAGCAGGGACTGATGAATGGGGTGGCCGATCTCGGGACGCTGATAACCTCTAACCGCTGGACAGGAATCCAGTGACGACTCCATGTCAGACAGCAGTGGGCAGCAGGGGAGCACAGGAGACATCCAAGCATTTTCCACCTGGAACGCAGGTTGGAAGTTGGAAGTGTCTAACAGTGATCGGAGTGCTGACGTCGCTGACTCACAAAGGTTTACTGGCAAGAGACCTGTTCAATCAGTGCCATTACTGCACTGCGACTGAGCTTATCCTGACCCTGAACCAGGGCATCCAAGGTGGCATAGGCCAAGGTCAGGGGAATTTGGCAAAAGTCCAGTGCTGGCCCCAGAGGGAGCGATCGCGTATAGGCATCAGCCAGATCCAAATTGCGGCGGGTGTAGTCATGAACCTGGGCTTCCGTCCAACCATCGGGGAAGAAGTCAACGCCCCGTGCCAGATCTTCGCGACGGTTCCGAAGAATATTCACCGCTTGCAAGCCCCGACCGAAGCCAACTGCATAGCTGCGATTGGTCTGGGTACCGTCATACCAGCCCCACAAATCAGAGAGCAGCAAGCCGACTGCCCCTGCCACCCCAAAGGTGTAGCGATCAAAGTCTGCCTCGGTATGAATTTCCCAGTCACTGGCGGCCCAATAGGCCATGCGGTCTGACATGGCTGCCGTCGCCTCCCAAATGCGGGGAGCGATCGTCGCTGGTGCTAGGACTGCCCATTCTCCAATCCGTACCGATACCTCCGGCAGCATACTTTGGTGAATGCCCCACCCCAAGGGAAAGTCTTTAATCGTTGACCCATCTACAGCGGCCTGGAGCGTTAAGCTGATCATCCGTAGCAGTTTTGCTTTGGTGGCGTTATCCAGATCAGGATGATCTTCAATTTCGTCAATGGCACGCATACACAAATATGCCGAGGCAACGGCTTCTTGTAACCCCAAGGGTAGTCGGCTAATCGGGATATAGAATGTCCGACTGGTTGCTTTCAGAATCTCTAGCGCATCACCACACAAATTCATCAGGTCACTCCTCTGTCTGAGATCTTTATACCGGATTTGCCTTCTAATGTATGAGGCCCCAACCAGATACTGTCAAGATAGCTGCCACAATGTCCAATCGTTGAGAACAATGTCAGTATTCCCTCGAAATGTCAACCATTCACTAGGAGAGTACCTTCCAGTGAGTCTACCCTGTCAGTGTATCTTGCCAGTGTATAAGGATTTTACGAGGACTTGACAGTAAGAACTCAGAATTATCAGGGAGCAGTCAAGTCAATACCCACATTTATCTACTTACCCCGGACTATGATATCCGTCGTGAACCCAGGGGCAAGGGATGGCTGACTGCTCAAGGGCTGTGATTAATCGCGATCGCCCTAGCGGATGTATTCCTTCAAGACACTGTTGCGGTTGGGATGGCGCAACTTGCGCAGAGCCTTGGCCTCAATCTGACGAATACGTTCCCGGGTGACGTTGAAGATTTGACCAATTTCTTCCAAGGTTTTCATCCGTCCGTCATCAAGACCATAGCGGAGGCGTAGGACATCCCGCTCCCGAGGACTCAGCGTATCCAAAACACTTTCCAAATCTTCCCGCAGCAGGTTTTTCGACACCTGATCCTCGGGAGTTTCGCCATCGGATTCAATAAAGTCACCCAGGCGCGAATCTTCTTCCTTGCCAATGGGGGTTTCCAGGGAAATAGGTAATTGGGCAGATTTGGCGATAAATCGCAGCTTCTCAATGGTCATTTCCATGCGAGTGGCGATCTCTTCCTCCGTGGGCTTACGGCCCATTTCTTGAGACAGCAACTTTGTCGTTTTCTTAATGCGAGAGATGGTCTCATAGAGGTGCACTGGCAGGCGAATGGTGCGGGATTGATCGGCGATCGCCCGGGTAATGGCCTGACGAATCCACCAAGTGGCGTAGGTAGAGAACTTGTAGCCCTTTTCGTGATCAAACTTCTCAGCCGCCCGAATTAACCCCAGACTTCCTTCCTGGATCAAATCTTGGAACGACAGCCCCCGATTCATATATTTTTTGGCAATGGAAACCACCAAACGGAGGTTGGACTGCACCATTTTGTCCTTGGCACGCCGACCTAAGTGCAGACGGTAGCGAAACGCTGGGAAGGGCATATTTACGGCATTGGCCCACTCCTCATCGTAGGGCTCCCGATCGAGTTGATCCATCAACCGCTCCCGAACCCGTTCCAGTTCTAGTAAGTCAGCAATCTTGCGCGCCAACTCAATTTCCTCATCGGCGCGCAAGAGGCGAATGCGACCAATTTCTTGCAAATAGAGACGGATGGAGTCTTCTGTGTAGTGTTTGCGCTTGGTCTGGGCACGACGACGGGTGGAACGCGGCTTCCCAGCCTTCGCCTCATCTTCATCAGCTTGGGGTTCCAACGGATCATCCTGATCAGCTAGATCTTCTAAATTGAACTCACCGTCATAACTCTCTAAATCAGTTTCAGGTTGATCGGGGGCTTCTAGCTGATAGGGGGTGTCGAGTACGTCGTTGGCCTGGGTCATGCCGAGTTCCTCATGCTCCTTAATTAAAACTTTGCAAAGTTAATCAACCGAATCTAGAAAAACTGGTTGATTGTGATGGATTGTTCTAAAGAATCGAGTCAGTCATAAGGCTCCTAAGCAGCCTTTGTTCTCTGGTAACGAGTTGAGCATAGGAGATTTAGCTTGTTCAACAGGCCTCTCGCTAGCCCAGTTAATGCTTAGGAATGCTCTACCCCCAAGACACAGCCTGGATAGGGTGAAGACCCCCCTGATTCTAGCGTTTCTGGCTGAAGTTGCACGGTTCGTATTCATCCTAGCGCTGGAGTAGGGGTGTGGTGCTAAGTTAGCCTTTCTTCACAACAAATGTCATCTGGGCGATGGGGAAACCTTGCTCAAATACACCTCATAACCGTTATCCTGAAGAAAAGTGGATTTGCAGAACTTTACACAAGGATTCCCTGCGGGTCATGAAATGTATCATTCACCGCCGTGCTCAATTTTCCGCCAGTCACCGCTACTGGTTACCGGAATGGAGTGATGCAGAAAATGCCCGCCAATTTGGAGCCTGCCATCGTGCCCCCGGCCATGGCCACAACTATGTCTTATACGTGGCACTGGCTGGGGATCTAGATGAATACGGCATGGTACTGAATCTTTCGGATGTCAAGCGGGTGATCAAGCGAGAAGTCACCAGTCAGTTGGATTTCTCCTATTTAAACGACGTGTGGCCAGAATTTCACCAAACGCTACCCACCACTGAGAATTTGGCACGGGTCATCTGGCACCGTCTGGCTCCCTACCTCCCGCTAGCACAGATTCAATTGTTTGAGCACCCGGAACTTTGGGCGGATTATCAAGGAAACGGCATGGAAGCATATCTCTCAGTCAGCACCCATTTTAGTGCAGCCCATCGGCTGGCTCGCCCTGACCTCAGCTATGAAGACAACTGCAAGATCTATGGCAAGTGCGCCCGACCCAATGGTCACGGGCATAATTACCATCTGGAAGTCACGGTTAAAGGTGAAATGGATCCCCGTACCGGCATGGTGGTCGAGTTGGGAGCCCTACATCAGGTGATTACCGATCAGGTGCTGGAGCCCCTGGATCACACCTTTTTGAACCTGGACATCCCTTATTTTGCAGCGATCGTCCCGACGGCTGAGCACATTGCGGTGTATATCCGAGATATCCTACAGCAGCCCATTCAAGCCTTGGGGGCAAAGCTGCACAAAATCAAACTGGTCGAAAGCCCCAATAATTCCTGCGAAGTCTATTGTACGGACGCTGCGCCTGAGTCCAGCATACTGCAACAACGCGACCGTGAACCCATGAGAATCGGGGTGGGTGTGTGACCGCTGAGGGAGAAGGGACAGATGACCAACGGCTAGAACAACTAGTGGAAATTGTGGAGACGAATACCCAGGTGATTGCCCAACTAGCTCAGGGGCAAAAGAGTCTGACCCAAATGATGGAGCAGCTGTCTCATGCCCAAGTGGGTTTGGCAGAGGCTCAGGTTAAATTGACCCAAGTGGTAGAGCGAATGGAAGTTCACGTCAATTCTACCAACGCTGCCATGGAGCGGATGGAGCGAGTGGTTGACTACTTGTTACGCCGAGATGGTGCCGTCGATGCCTCAGACTCGTCAGACTAGGATGTTGACAACTTTTAGTTGATGGCTCAAGAAGTTTAAAGAGAGTTATTTTTGAGGTTTTTTAACCGATCCAAAAGTCTTGGAATAGTCCCCAAGTTCAGGCACCATGGGGCGGTAGAGTGCCAGAAAGGTATCAGGGGTGTTAAAGTGCAGGCTGACAGGAAATCCCTAGGATGTTGCCCATGGCTATTCAGGTTCCTCGGTTGATGCCAATACTAGGGAGTACCCTGGCTTTCGTAGTCCTGACAACTGGATGTCAGCGCCTTACCAATTTGGCAGCAGGATCTGGGCAGAGATCGCCCACCAGTTCACCCATGGCTACAGCCGCCGGAGTCCCCCGCGAGTCATCGGCAGCGATGGAGAAGTGTAAAATCCAGGCACGGGAACAACTCCAACTGAGCGATGAACAAAAGGCTCAGATGAAAGCGTTAACCCGAAAAGAGTTGCAGCAAGTTGAGGCGGTGTTAGATGCCAACCAACAGCAGCAGTTGCGGCAGGCCATCAAGGCGGATCGTAACCTCAAACGGGCGATCGCGACCTTACAACTCCCCGCAGATAAACAGCAACAGGTCAGTTCCCTGCTCGAACAGTCCCAACGCCAACGCAGCGATTTACTGACCTCCGAACAAAAGCAACACTTGCGTTCAGCACTGAGAAAGTGTCGAAATGCCACGGGGTAGTCGGGCTTTACCCAGCCTTTATCTCGCGATGGTTCAGTATTAAAGTAGCGACCAAAATCATCATGGGTAAGATGACGATGTATCAACAGCGCCACGGGTTGTTCCCCCACCTCAGCGTTTGGGTGAGTCTGCTGATGTTGAGTGCCTGTCGAGCCGGGACGGACACGCCTTCCCAGGCCAATTTATCGGGGTTCGAGGTCAAGATGTTGGTGGGCAGTGCCCTCAAGGACTTTTGTACTCAGGCTGCGACTCAGTTTAATCAGCAGCAGCCCAAGTTACCAGACGGCAAGGCGTTCCATCTCACCTGTGAGGCCAAGGGGAGTGGAGATGTGGTGACAACCATCCTGACGCTGGCTGAAGCCTTAAAGGCGGGAACGGTGCCTGCCACCGATCCACAGTTTCCAACGTTGGTGTCCGTGGATGGCGAAATTTACCAGAGTCAGTTGCGCTTCCAACTCAGCCAACTGTTCCCAGGGCAGGACTACATTCCTGACATCACAGACTCGCCGCTGATTGCCAACAGTCCCATGGTGTTCATGGTGCCGGCAGATCTAGCCCCAGCGTTGCAGCGGGCGCACCCTCTCTACAAAGCCTTGACCACTGCCAGGACCTTTCAAGATCTCAATCCTACCAGCCCCCCGATTCCCCTCAATTTTGTCCAAACCGCACCGACCCGCTCCAATTCAGGTCTGCAAACCCTGGTGGCTCAGTTTGTAGAGGTTTCAGGCAAACGCCCCGAGCAACTGACGGTGGCAGATGTGAACCGCTATCAATCCCAAGTCCAGAAAATTCAAAGCAAAGTCACCCGCTATGGGGTATCGACCAATGCCCTGGCCACCGCCATGGTAAAGAATGGCCCCTTCTGGGCAGCGGTGGGAGCGGTGTATGAGTCGTCGGTGATTGCCGCCAATACCGAACGCCCCCCGGAGCAGACACCCTATGTGGCGGTGTATCCCCCATCTACCTTTGCGTCGAATATGCGGGGGATTCTACCCCAGGCTCCTTGGGTGAGTCCGGAGGAAAAAGCCGCAGCCGAGCAAGTGATTACCTTTTTGCGATCGCCCCCAGCCCAACAGATTGCCACCAATTTGGGACTGCGCCCCGGTGTTCCCGGCATCCCCCTGGGGAATAAGTTCACCGCGAATTTTGGTGTCAACCCCAATGTGCAATACGATTCCCTACGGCCTCCTAGGCCAGAGGTGGTGGCGGCCATGCTCAAGTCCTGGGAAACCTATGCCAAAAAGCCCTCTCTGGTGGTGGTGGTGGTGGACACCTCCGGCTCGATGCAGGGTAACAAAATGCCAGCGGTGCAGCAAACCCTCCAACGTTACATCAACAACCTCGGGCCTAAGGATCAGATTGCTCTGATTGATTTTGACAGCGAGATCCGACCCCCGATCCTGGCCGATGGCTCTCCCCAGGGGCGATCGCGGGGATTGGCATTTATCAGCAGTCTGGAGGCACGGGGTGGAACCCGTCTCTATGATGCCGCCCTCTATGCCCGCAACTGGCTGCAGCAGCATCGGCGACCGGATGCGATCAATGCGGTGCTGATCCTCACCGATGGCGAAGACTCCGGTTCCCAGGTGTCTTTAAACCAGTTAGGCGCAGAACTGCAAAAAAGTGGTTTTTCCAGTGATGACCGGATTGCCTTTTTTACCGTGGGGTATGGCCAGGAAGGGGATTTCAACCCCGATGCCCTGAAAAAAACTTGCCAACTTAAATGGAGGTTATTACTCTAAAGGTGATCCGGAGACGATCTCGCGCTTGATGGCGGATTTACAGGTGGAGTTTTAAGCCTATGTGCTTCTCCTTGCCCAGAATGGATGGGCCGACATGATGAGACGACTGGCAAATCCTCTCAACTATCCCCTAGCGGTTCTCGCGGGCATGATTGTGTTCGCGGGGGGAGTACGGATGGTTAAACTTCCCAGTTGGCTGATGCTACCGGTGGCGGGGGCGATCGCGATCGCCGGAGCAACCCTGTTAAAGTCACGGCAACCCCCCGTGTTGGAACTGGACAACCCGGCCCTTGAGCAGGAGTTATATTTGGCTTGTCAGCAAGCCCAAGATCTTGCTAACAAGGCTGAAACCCTGCGCTCCGAGGCCACGAAACTGCTGACCCACGCCGCCCAAGTCGAGCTCCTAGGAACCGTGCAGTATGCCTGCGATCGCACCCGAGAATTACCCCAAAAACTGCAAGATCTCACCCGGCGGCTCCAAGGGGCAGACTCCCTCCTCTCCCTGGAGGACTTACAGCAGCAACTGGCAACGGTGCAGGTGAAACTAGAGACAAGTTCTGGTGTCTCCCGGGATCACTTCCTCCAACTGGCAACCAGTCTGCAACGGAATATTGACTTAGCCCGCCAGGGTGAGGATGCCCGTCAGGCTCAGGTTGTTAGCCTTTCTACTCTGATTCAAGATGCTGCAGGCACCCTCCAGGCACTTCAGAATAAGCTGCGTACAGCCGATCTGTCCGACACCAGTCAAACCCTGGAACTCCGAGCCCTCAGTGATCAATTCAACTTCGTTCAGGAAAATGTTGATCTGCTAGTATCGAGGTGATTCAGCCACCGCCTTGCCTCCTGGAATCATCGGTTGAAGCGCCCTGTTACAACCCCAAAACCATCTGATGTGAGCCACTGGACAAGCACGCAATGGTCAGCCAGTCTTCCCTCTTCCAACCTGCCCCGGCTCGTGCCCGCTCTGTTCGCCATCGCCTCCTCACCTCCATCGGGATTTTACTGGCAGGGTTGGGCTTGACCTATGCCCCTTTCCCCCTGACGACCCGTACCGTGGTGGTGGTCAGTGGCACGGAGTTACAGGAAGTGCTACCCACCCTGAAGCAGAAATTTGAGCGGCAAAATTCTGGGATTCAACTAGAACTCAAGTTTCAAGGTTCGCGGGAGCTGATTAACCGCTATCTGGATGATCGCAACGACTTTCAACCCACCGTGTTGATTCCGGCCAACCAGGAACTCCTGGATGAACTCGGCGATCGCTGGCGCACCCAGAATGGCAGCGAACCATTCTATGACCCTCCCCGGCCGATTAGTAAAACCCGGATGGTGGGCATCGCTTGGCCCGAACGGGGGAAGGTGTTGTTCCCAACCGGAGAATTTAGCTGGCAACGATTGGAACAAGCCTTAAAAGTGGGGAACTGGAGCGCCATCGGAGGGCCTACGGCTTGGGGCAGTTTTGACCTGTTGATGGGTGATCCAGCTCGCTCCAATGGCGGGCAACTGACCATGAGTTTGTGGGCACAGGCTACTCTGGGGGGGTACAGCGCTTAACCCAGTAACCCTGAGTTCACCGCCGATTCTGTCCCTGTTTAGCTTGGTAAAACGGTCCGTGTACGAACCGCCCCGTTCCACCGATTTGGTGCTGCAAGAATTCATTACCCGGGGTGCCAATGAAGCGGATGTTGCGGTTGTGTATGAAAGTAATGTCCTCCATCGCTGGCAGCAATCTGGCACCACCCAGGAAAAACCCTACCAGATCTACTACCTGGATCCCACCATTGAAACCACCTCAACCGCTGCAATTGTGCGTCGAGGGGTTGATGGAGGCACTGCCGATGCCGCTCGACAATTTCTAGAATTCTTGACCCAAGCGCCGCAACAAGTGGTCTTGGCTCAGTATGGCTTTCGCCCTGTCAACCCTGCCGTGGATCTGAGCACAATTCCGGGGAGTCCCTGGCAACAAAATATTCCCGGAGTGCAGGTCAAACCGACTGGACAGGTGATGCCGACCCCCAATGGAGCTATCCTCACAGAAGTGCTCCGACAGTGGGAACGAGCCAATTAGAGTACTCAGATGACTCAATGATCGCTAAGTGATCACTAAATTTTGGTCGCCACCTCAGCGGACTCTGCTCCGGCGGTGGCAGCCTGTTGACGATGGAAACGAATTCCTAAGAAGACATCGTAGAGAAAACTCCAGAAACTCTTCCCTTGCAATAACCCTAGGGACTGATCACAACCCTTGGCATCTAAGAGGGGGCGGACTGCATAGTAGGCGGGCTGATAGTTGTACCAGGGAATTGAAGGCCAGAGATGGTGAATCAGGTGATAGTTCTGCCCCATGATCAACCAATTCATGATCGGACTGGGATAAATCCGGGCATTCTTCCAGCGATCGCGCTCCACATGGGGCCGATGGGGAAGGTAGTCAAAAAACAACCCCAGCATCAGACCCACCACACCGGCGGGAACAAACCAGAAATTAAAGATGTAGCCCAGAAAACCGTATTGCCAGCCCAGGAAGACAATCACAGCTACGGCTGCCCGACCGAGAAACCATTCCAGGAGTTCAAACCGACGCCACAGTTGCCGCTGGAAGAAAAAAACTTCGTGGTAAAAGAAACGGACTGGAATTAACCACAGAGGCCCACCCGTAGAAACGTAGTGATCGGGATCGTTCTCTGGATCATTGACATTGGCGTGGTGCTGCATATGCACCCGGGTGAATACCGGAAATGAAAACCCTAAAATTAAGGCGCTCCCATGCCCCAGAACCGCATTCATGATGCGATCGCGGTGAGCGACATGATGGGAAGCATCATGAATCACCGTTCCCACGAGGTGCAAGGCTGTTACATTGACCACAAAACAGCACCAGTCCGGCCAATCCCAACGCCAGTAGCCCAAAACCGAAAGGACGATCAGAGCCACAGCAATCACAAACATGATTAGGGTGGGGTTGAAGTCACCCGGAGGACCCAGTAGTTCCTTTAGTACTGTCAGGGGCTTCTCTGCCTCCGACATCGTTGCTCTACTCCTCAACATTCATCCTTGGGTAGTATACGCTACGCACACCCAGCAATTAAAGTTTTGTGAAATATTCTTATTTTATGTGGCGGAATCCCTGGAAATTGCAACCCCTGGAGTCTACCAATCATCCCGGCTCGAATCCCCCAATTCCCAGTCATCCTCCGGGGCTGCCGGGGGTGGGGGGGTACTTGGGTGGGGGTGGGGTGATCACCCGATAGTCAGCATCTACCACTGGTTTAACAGGATGTTCAACCGGCGTGGGGGGGGTCGGGGGGGCGAGGGCGGTCGGGTTTTGAGTCTCGATAGCTGTAGGAGTAGGTGGAACCGGACTGAACCGTTGTCTGGGGCTGTTGCCGGGTTTCATAGGGACTATCCGGTACATCAGCAACTGGAGCCGCTGCTGCCGCTCCCTGGTCTTCCCAATCTTCAAACTCCTCGATCTCTTCCTCAGGGGCAGATCGCCGAGGCGAGCGGTCAGTGACGGGGTTGCCGGGGCGATAACTGGAACGAGCCAGTTTCAGGGTGAGTTCCCGCATCTGCGATCGCAGAGTTTGAGCCGCCCAGACATTTGAGCCCCAGAAGAGACCGGCCAACAACAAACTCGTGATCACACCCAGGGCGATCGCCACTAAAATCCATAGCCCCAAGGGCAATGCCTGAGTGCGCATCCCTAAAAAGACCAGTGGCAAATAGGGAGACTGATTTTGCAGGATCAGGAGGGTTAGACTCCCTATCATCATCAGTAATAAACCCAAGCGAATCGCAGCCATGACATTTCCTTGATTCACCAGCAAACTGCTCCAGGCTGATCATAGATCCAGGCGCATTTGATTGGGGAGGAACATCGCTGTCCCATGGCAACAAATGGACTCATGGATAGCACATAGACCATCCACTGGGGACAGCCCACTGATTGTATAGTTACCGTCACCCCACCATCTTGCAGGGGAGTATGGGGCTAGGTCGTGTTTTATTTTTCCACCTTCCCAGTTAATCTGAAGAAATTGCATGGATCGGTTTCACAGGCAACCCTTCATCGGTCAAATTAGCACCGAATACCACGACTGGGAGTTTTTATCTATGGGTCTCAGCACCAGCGCCAGAGCGCACACCACTGCAAACACTACCCCAAGGTTGGCATCTCGTCTGGTCAATGGCGTGCTCTCGATTAAACCCAGTTTTTAATCTGGCGAAGCAGCAAGCCCGACAAATGATGATCAAACGGGCGGCAACCATTGGCATTGACTGGCCCCAGGAGGTGGCGAATCTCTGTGCCCGAGGGGGTGAAATGGCATTCTCACCCCAATGGGACGCGGAATTAGCGGCGATCGCCAATCCCTCGCTCACCTATCCTGATTATTACCTGCGCCCCTTCCATGCCTATGAGCAAGGTAACTTAAGCTGGGAGGCTGCTACAGAAGTTGAAGTCGCTGCCCATGCAGTTCATGCCCGCATCTGGCCGGATGCGGGTGCCCAGGGAGATGCGAGATTACGCCAGAGCTATCATGCTGTGGTTCAGGCTCAGGTTTCCCAGCCCCCCCAAGAGATTCTAGATCTGGGATGCAGTGTTGGCATGAGTACCTTGGCGCTGCAAGGCGTTTATCCCCAGGCCAGGGTCACGGGGGTGGATTTGTCTCCCTATTTTCTGGCGATCGCCCACTATCGTTGCCAACAACAGCAAACTCAGGCTACCTGGATTCATGCCCCGGCAGAAGCCACGGGCTTACCGACCGCTCAGTTCGATCTGGTGTCGGCCTGCTTGCTCTACCATGAGCTTCCCCAGTCAGCGGCGATCGCCATTTTGCAAGAAGCCCGTCGCCTGCTTCGTCCTGGGGGGTACCTGACGATCATGGACATGAACCCTGGCTCAGCCGTCTATGCCCAGATGCCCCCCTATATTCTCACCCTGTTGAAAAGTACCGAACCCTATCTAGACGAATACTTTGCCCTGGATTTAGAAGCCGAGATTGTGGAGGCTGGATTTCTGCCACCCACCGTAACAGCCAATAGTGTCCGCCATCGGACTGTGATTGCTCAGGTTCCACCTCTCTAGGAAAGCACCCCAGACTTCTCGCAATTGCCAACCACCCTTCAGTTACTTCAGGAGCCATGACGTGCCGCCTCAAACCTATGGGCTAGCCCTGCATACCTCTAGTCCCGAACTAGGTCTGGCACGGAGAGACGGGACGGGGCAGGCTGACAGCCAAGTCTGGAACTTGGGACGAGCCTTATCGACCCACCTGCATCTGCACTTAGCCGCAGTTTATCCAGCCCCAGACTTGGCAAGACTTGGCGTTTATCGCCGTTGCCTGCGGACCAGGAAGTTTTACGGGCACGCGCATTGGGGTGGTTACCGCCCGCACTCTGGCTCAACAGTTAGACCTGCCGCTATTTGGCATCTCTTCCTTGGCAGCCGTTGCCTGGTCTCAGCGCCAAGGGATTGATTGCGCCCTGGCAGTGACTCTACCTGCCCAGCGGGGGGAAGTCTTTGCAGGGATTTATGCTCCCACCCCCGAGGGCACAGGGTTGATCCCCCAGTTGCCTGATCGGGTTTTCACCCTGGCAGATTGGCAGCAAACCTTGATAACTTGGCCCCATCCCGTGGTGATCCTCCAGGCGGAGGGCGGACTGGGAGCCACCGTGATCAGTGTACTGGAGCTAGCTGCTCACCGCTGGCTCCAGGGCGATCGCCCCCATTGGTCAGGCGTGCTTCCCTTCTATGGACAGCAACCCGTGGCGACAACGCCAGTTAAGTCTGAAATCAACGTTGTCGGGGATCAAGGGCATCCCGCAGGCCATCTCCTAGGAGATTAAAGGCAAGAACGGTCAGGATCATTACCAAAGCTGGCGGCCAAATTAGCCAGGGCTGCAAGACCAAAATTGAGGCGTTCGTCGCCACGGACAGCATGTTGCCCCAGGAGGGATCTGGTTGCTGAATCCCGAGGCCAATGAGACTCAGCACCGACTCCGCCACAATAAAACTAGGAATCGCCAGGGTGGAGGAGATGATCACATAGGTGGCAGTTTGGGGCAACACATGGCGGAGAACGATGTACAGGGGGGTTCCCCCCATCACCTGGGCTGCCTGGACAAATTCCCGTTCTTTGATCGAAAGTACCTGCCCTCGGATCACCCGCGCCAGTCCTGCCCAACTGACAAAGGAGGTAATCAGGACAATCAGCAAAAATCGCTGGGCACTGCTGAGTCCCGGTGGTAAAACTGCTGCCAGAGCCACCAGAAGGTAGATGCTGGGAATGGTCATCAGTACCTCCACCAACCGCATGGCGATGGCATCAATCCAGCCACCAAAATAGCCGGAGAGGCCCCCCACCAGCATCCCCAAGGGGAAGGAAATTGCAATTCCCACCAAGCCAATGCTGAGGCTAATCCGCCCTCCAAACAACAAGCGACTAAACTGATCCCGAGCCTGCTCATCGGTACCGAGCAAGTTCCAGGTACCTGTTCCTGTGGTGCCAAACAGATGGCGATCGCTGCTAAAGCCAGGGAACACCACAACCTCGTCGATTTTAGGTTGGGTGAAGGACCACTGGGTGGGCAGGGGGAGGCGAATTTCCAACCATTGATAGTGCCATCCCTTGACCCAGAGGCGCAGAAATGACGGTTGCTGGCGGTTGACTATTAATTGGCGATCGCCGGTGTTCAAATCCACAGCACCTTGGGTAGTGGGGTAAACGTGGGGACCGACGAAGTGTCCAGACCCATCGTGCCAGTAGAGTTGGGTGGGGGGCAGCAGTGCCCCCTCCGATTGGGAGGTATAGGGGTCGTAGGGGGCAACAAAATCCGCCGCCATGACTAGGAGGTAGAACAGCAAGAGTACCAAGGCTCCCAGGCGAGCTAAGGGATTGAGCTTGAGTTTTTGCCACCAGTTCATAGCGGGAAATTCAGCGGTTAGGGCAGGTTGGGGGACTAGACATCCGTGGTGTTGGAGAAATACTCGCCGACTTTAAAGCTGGTATTTTCCAATTGTTTGAGGATGGAGCGGGTGATTAACTGTCCCGCTGAGACCAGGGCTTTACCGGTAATCGGGTGCAGCAGATCCTGCTCCGCCCGCCGCCCAATCAGGGCCTCAATATCTTGCAGGGAGTTAATATACATCCCTGGCGGCAACTCCACCACCACCCCATTGCTCAATACCCGAGCTTGGCAGGCTAACCGGGAGTTGGTCTTGCAGGAGGTAATGACTTCCAAGGTGCGCTGTTCTCGCCGCCCCATGGGTGAGAGTCCAACCATCCCTTCCTTAATATAGACGTGGCACGTAGCACACATGCCTCGACCGCCACACTCCTTGAGTACATCCAGATCCTTGGACATCAGGATGGAGAGCAGATTGCCATTGGTTTCAACGGATGTTTCTTGGGCAATGGGTTCGAGCTTGACAATTTTAACCATGAAAGTCTCCTGCAAAAATTAGCCGAGTGAGATGAACTTTTGAATTGCCTCTAATTGACTGTCCTGGATCACCTCCGGAAAGTTGCGAACAACCTGGGAACAGCGCTGGATAAATGCTGTGATCCATCCCTGTATCCACTGCCGCTGTTGGGCACTCAACGGCCTTTCCAATTCCGTGGGAGAACTGGTGAGGGTAATTTGGGCAGAACGTTCCACCTGAAATCGCTGGGGCCACTCCCCGGCGGGTCGACTGGATTTCCAATAGTTGACAATTACCGCTGTGCCCAAATATTGAGTGGCAAATTGACTGAGTTGATTCAGGGCCACCAGAGATTCCTGCAAGCTGACGGGGGGTAGGATGGTTGGCACGACTTTGAGGGGGGAGTGTGGGGGTCTTTGAGGGGGCGATGGGATCTGAGGCACGATCGGGGGACTGGGAGTCTTTCTGTTGCCAGTAGCTTTGCCCAGAAAGGGTGAGGCTCCCCGCTAGCAGTCGGAAGGTGGCGATCGCATTTCCCAGATCGGCTTCTAAGGCAACCCGTAGATCGGCGATCGCCTGCTGGTAGTGGGAAGCGGCCAGATTGTTATCGGTCAAAACCAGCAGAATAATTCCGTGGCTGAGCTTGTAAATGTAGACTTGGTGTCCGACAAACTGGAACTCAAAGGAGTCAAAACCCTCCGGTGTAGTACCGATTACCTGTAGAATCCCCTGCACCAATGCCTCTTTCTGCTGAAAATTGAGGGTTTGATCAATCCCGCAGAAATAGGGTCGGGCCCGACCATCCATGAGGGCGACCCCCAAGATTCCTGTTAAATTCAGAAAATCCTGAACAACCTCCTGCTTCATAGATCTTTAAGCTCTTTCGGCAAAGCCATTCTCTCTACAACTCCTGCCACAAATGATCCTGAAATAGTTTAATGATGATGTTAGATTCACGGTTTTAGAGATACTGACTCCATTTCCATTATTCAGCCCTATTCCTTCGCTGCATCATTTTCTAATTTTTCCCCTCTGGTTCCTCCGTTTAGGTTAAGCAGTATGTCTGACCTTCCTTTTACACTGGATCAGTTACGCATCCTCAAGGCGATCGCTGCCGAAGGGAGCTTTAAGCGTGCCGCAGATAGTCTCTATGTCTCTCAGCCAGCGGTGAGCCTTCAGGTACAGAACTTAGAGCGCCAGTTAGATGTTCCCCTGTTTGACCGGGGCGGTCGGCGGGCACAACTGACCGAAGCGGGTCACCTCCTTCTCAGCTACGGTGATAAAATTTTGACCCTTTGCCAGGAGACCTGTCGGGCCATTGAAGACCTTCAGAATCTCCAGGGGGGGACATTGATCATAGGTGCCAGTCAAACCACCGGCACCTATCTTCTGCCCCGGATGATCGGACGCTTTCGGCAAAGCTACCCGGACGTTGCCGTGCAGTTGCATGTCCATTCCACCCGGCGCACTTCGTGGAGTGTTGCCAACGGGCAGATTGACCTTGCCATTATTGGGGGAGAGGTTCCTGCAGAACTTCAGGACTCTTTACAGATTATTCCCTACGCTGAGGATGAACTCGCACTGATTATTCCGGTTTTTCATGCCCTCGCCCGTCCCGATACAATCCAAAAAGAAGATCTATATGAACTCAACTTCATTGCCCTGGATTCCCAGTCCACGATCCGCAAGGTGATTGACCAGGTGTTAACCCGCTCCGGGATCGATGTCCATCGCCTGAAAATTGAGATGGAGCTGAACTCGATTGAAGCAATTAAGAACGCGGTGCAATCAGGACTAGGAGCGGCCTTTGTCTCCATTGCTGCAATTGAAAAGGAATTACAAATTGGCATCCTGCACCACGCTAAAATTGATGACCTTGTGATCCACCGGACGTTATCTGTGATTGTGAATCCCAACCGTTACCGCTCTAAGGCAGCAGAGGCTTTCAGTCGCGAAGTTCTCCCCCAGTTTGCCACCATCAACCCCCTGCTGGCGAAATTGGAGTTACAGCCGTCTGCCGTTCTGGGGGCAGCATCCCCTAAATCTGTGGAACTGGACTGACCGCCCATGGATCTTTACTGCACCCGTCCGGGTTGCCCCCGCCCTGAGAACCGCTTCCATGATTTGGATGACAGTGCCACACTGAAAACGGTGCAGCAGAAGTATTGCACAGCCTGCGGGATGCCCTTGATTTTAGATTCACGCTACCTGCCCATCAACCTCTTAGGTCGGGGTGGATTTGGCGCTGCATTTCTGGGCTGCGATCGCCGGATGCCCAACCAACCCAAATGTGTGATCAAGCAATTGCAACCGCTTGGCAAACTCAGTCCCCAACAGTTAGCTCTGGCTCAAACCCTCTTCGAGCGTGAGGGCGAAGCCCTGGCTCACCTGGGAAATCACCACCCCCAAATCCCCGATCTGTTGGCATTTTTCCCGCTTGAGGTTCAGGGTTTGCAACCCGGACTGCGGGAGGAATTTTTTTATCTGGTTCAGGAATATATTGATGGCCAGACCCTAGAAGCGGAACTGACGCAGCAGGGGCCGTTCTCAGAAGCAGCGATTGGGGAAGTCTTGCAGGAAATGCTGAAAATCCTGCAATTTGTCCATGACCAAGGGGCAATTCACCGAGATATCAAGCCTTCGAACATCATGCGCCATCGCAATGGCATACTATATCTGCTGGACTTTGGGGCGGTGAAGGATGTCACAAAGGTAACGGGTACGACCTCCTCCACAGGCATTTATTCCCTAGGCTTTGCCCCCCCAGAGCAACTGGCAGGTAACGAGGTCTATCCCTCCACCGATCTCTATGCCCTTGCCGTCACCTGTATTTCACTGCTGACGGGCAAGCAGCCGACGGAACTCTTTGATGGCTACCACCATCGCTGGAACTGGCATTCCCAGGTTCAGGTGAGCCCCCGCCTCACCCAAGTGCTGGACTCAATGCTACAATCTGCGCCCAATCGCCGTCCCCAATCCGCAGCGGCTGTCCTGGCCGCCCTGGATGCTGGTCTCCCCCGGAGTACCCCCCTGACAAGTTCTTTTCCAGGCGTGATTCCCAGCCCGGTACCCGCCGCCGGCGTGCCCCCCCCCGAAATCTGCGTCTCGGCCTATTCCTCGCGCTGCTCCATCGAAGTTGCGGTTCTCGACCCTAGAACTCTTAGGGAATGCCGGGTTTATAGGGTTTGAAGGCGCACTTCTGGCGATCGCCCTAGCGAGCCTTCTCCCCACACCACTCCTGGGTTTGGGTCTATGGATGGTAACGCTCCTGGGATTGATCGTGGGGCAGTACTTCCGCATGATTGAAAGATGGGATCTACTGCTGATCAGTGTCCTGACGCTGGTGGGGGTGGTCTGGTATGCCCCAGCCCATGCAGCGGTACCTGGGACTGGTAGTGTGTTGCTGACAGTGCTGCTGCTGGCCGCCCTGGCAGGCTGTGGAGTGATCGCTGTGGTATCGCTGTTTCGCCTGATTTACAAGCTGCTGTCCCAAATCATCTAGGATCACCCGTATCTCTGAGTTGTTCCAGGCTATGTCCCAGCGCCCCAAATTAAGCCGTCAGTCCTTGCTATCCCTCGACTTCCTCGCACCGATTGGGGTGGGCTTGTTGGTGTTGTTCCTGTGGGAAACTGCTGTGCGGGTGACGGGCACCCCCAGTTACCTGCTCCCAGGCCCGCTCTTGGTGTTGCAAACCTTGGTCAGGGATTGGGAGAGCTTGTTCCCGTCTCTGTTAATTACCCTTCAGATTACCCTAGTGGCTTTTCTGAGCGCCATCGCCTCAGGGCTGATGTTCGCGATTCTATTTACCCAGAGCAAATGGATTGAGCGCAGTTTCTTTCCCTATGCCGTGATCCTGCAAACAACCCCCATTGTCGCGATCGCCCCCCTGATTATTCTTTGGGTCAGGCAACTGATTCCGGGGGAGCATTCAACCTTTATCTCCTTAGTGATTTGTGCCTGGATTGTTGCCTTTTTCCCCGTGCTATCCAACACCCTTGTGGGGTTAAATAGTGCTGACCATAACTTGACCAATCTGTTTCGGCTTTACAAAGCATCCCGTTGGCAAACCCTGTGGTATCTGCGATTCCCCAGCGCCCTGCCCTATTTTCTTGCAGGGCTGCGGATTAGTGGGGGACTCTCCCTAATTGGAGCGGTTGTGGCGGAGTTTGTGGCGGGGACTGGGGGAACTCAATCGGGAATTGCCTACCAGATTTTGATTGCCAGCTTTAATCTGCAAGTTCCCAGGATGTTTGCAGCACTCTTGATGACAACTGTCCTCGGGGTGCTGATCTTTGCTGCCCTGACTGTGTTCTCAGATTTTCTATTGCGCAACTGGCATGAAAGTGCTAACCAAACTGAAAACTGACTTCCCTCGCTGGAGTCTCGACCCTCAGGTGGCCGATTTCCTAGGGAAACTTAAGGATTTCCTCAAGTCCAGAGCCTGGGAAAGGATAGACGGTGGTTCATAAGACCGTTAGGCTAAACTTATCAACGCCATAAGGCTAAGGTATCTCAACTGGGAGGCTCTATGTCAGATTTGAATCGTGGCATCATGAAGTTTGAGGGGGCTGACTCTCCCGTAGCCATCGTCCTCTCGGCGGTGTTGGTTTTGGGGGGTGTGGGCTTGCTGATCTACTGGGCACTCCACGCCGCCTATGTGATCAGCTAGGGACGCTATTTTGATCACCGTTGCAGGTTTAAATCCGTTTTGACAATGCGGATGGCATCCTCTGGGGTGTCTGCAATTTCAACTTTTTCTGGCGCTAATTGCTGGAAAAAGTTTTTGCTTTCTGGAGAACTATTGAGCAACACGACCCGTCGCCCCGCTTTGAGTGCTAGCGCCACTTCGGAAGCCGTACCTGCCCCCATCCCACAGGCAATGATTCCCTGACTGGAAAGCACATTGATCCAGTTACGGGCACTGCCTAACCCGGTGAGGATCGGCAGGTCAATGGCAGCGGATATCTGGGTCGAGTCAGCCGTGGGCAAAATTCCAATGGTGAGACCCTGAGCAGACTTTGCTCCCTGACTGGCCGCCGCCATCACCCCAGCATCCCGTCCCCCCGTCAACAACACCCACCCTTCCTCGGCAATCAACTACCCCAATTTGTAAGCATAGGCTAGATCGCAGGCAGTTGCGGTGGCACCGGGGCCCATCACACCAATGATCATTTTAGGCATGTGATTAGATCCCAGGCGATCGCCCGGTGGTGGGACGAATATTTTCTAATATTGAATCAGATTCAATGAGACCCGGAGTTAAAAGGACACACAATGTCAGGACGACTGTTACTGGTGGATGATGAGCCTGGGTTGCGAGAAGCCGTCCAAGCCTACTTAGAAGACAGTGGTTTCACCGTTCAAGTTGCCAGCAATGCACGGGAGGGGTGGGACTCGCTACAAGCTAGCCAACCTGATCTGGTGATTACTGACGTGATGATGCCCCAAGTGGATGGCTATCAATTTCTCAAACAGCTGCGCGAAGATGCCCGATTTAGCACCTTACCCGTGATCTTTTTAACAGCAAGGGGAATGACCACAGACCGGATTCAAGGCCATAAGGCGGGCTGCGATGCCTATCTTGCCAAGCCCTTTGATCCCGATGAGTTGGTCGCCATTGTCGAAAACCTTTTGGGGCGGCGGGCGGCTATACAATCGGCTGCAGACAGCGAAGAGACCCCAGATATTGCAGACATGGCACGACAGATTTCTGAGATTCGCTCCATTTTGAGCCAGCGGGGAGAACTCCCCCTGGGACACCCTCCTAGTCCTGTGAAAATTGACTTTACTCCCCGCGAACAGAGCGTCTTAGATTTAGTAGCTCAGGGGCTGATGAACAAAGAAATTGCCCGTCGCTTAGAAACCAGTGTCCGAAATGTTGAGAAATATGTCAGTCGGTTATTTAGCAAAACAGGCACCAATAGCCGTACCGAACTTGTACGCTATGCCCTAGAACATGGTTTAATCACGAACGGAAGCTAATTGCCTGACTCTGTAAGCTTCTGTGGCAGATCCCATCGGCGAGATTTCCTGGTTCATGCCCTGACGGATAGGATCATCTTGGCCTATCTTGGGCAGTTCAACCTTAAGTTATTTAAACTTAGTTGAAGAAATTCTCATATTTACAGACATCCTCTCAGAATCCTGATATTTGTATAGCAAATCACATTCTGCACAGGGCACCTTATGAAAATCGCTAAAACTTCAACACCGCTGGGAGAGTCCCTTTCGATGATTGCGCTCTTTGCGCTCACGAGTGTTGGCATTATTTGTGTCATTGCCCTCAGCAGTGGTGCCCTCTGAGGCAACCCTCTCTCTGCCCAGTTTTGAGCCTTGGCAAGTGACATCAGACCTAAGGCTTACACTGGGTAGAGCTGGTGATCGGGCAGCAACGGGTTAGAGGCGCTGGAGAATATTCAGTCCGTGGGTATCCGTCCCGCAGGTATTCAGCAGCCGATAGGTGAGGGCTAGACCCTTGACAAGAGAGGTTTTATCGGGGCTCGGTTGCCAAGGAAGGGGATTATTGTAGGCATAATAGGTCTCGACTCCATCAATTTCCAGGTGGGCTGCCTCGGCGATCAGTTCCTGGGGCGATCGCCGATAACGAGCTGGATGGGCTAAAATCGCCAGCCCCCCTGCCAGGTGAATGGCACGGATGACAGAACTGGCGAAGGCGGCATTGCCATCGGGAGCCTCTCCCTGCAAGTAGGGTAGGAGGGCAGGGTGTTCTGGATTGAAAGCATAGCCAAGGATATGAACTTCTGTCTTCCCCAGTAAGGCTGTAATTTCCACCCCAGTCCACAGTTGCGGTAGCTCAAATTTATTGGGCTGCCGTTGCCAGAGTTCCCGGTGGTGACAGAGGTAATCTTGAGCCCGCTGATACCCACGAGTGGAATGGTGATCCGTAATCGCAAGTCCTTGCAATCCCAGGGCGATCGCCTGCTGGATTAATTGTTCAGGGGTTAACTGGCCATCGGAGCAGTGGGTATGTAAGTGAAAGTTGAAGGAACGAGGACAACTGTCTGCCTGAATGTCCTGGAAAATTCGTCGGAGGGCCAGGGAATCCTGGGCCGCTGGTTGAGCAGAAACCACCTGAGCGAAGTAAGCTGTCATGTTGCGAGCTGCGAGGTGTCACTTAAATCTTAACAAGACTTAGTAAAATCGCCAGTACCAAGGAATACCTAGCATCCCGATCCTATCCAGGCATAGCCATGGCTGGAGGAGTGTAAGCTACTGTTCGCAAGTCTGCTGCGAAAAAAGTCGCTATCCATCCAGATGCAGTGCTCACCGCCCCTTGAAGTTGCCAGAAAGGGACGCAAAATGAGAGACTCAATAACAGTCAGTGGCACAAGGTCTACCCAGCAGGATGAATATCGTTGAGTTTTTTTGAACTGAGTGCCGGACGGTGGTTTTCGCAGCGTACTAGCCACCATCTGGCCTTTAAGCAACAGGAAGGTGGAAAGTCAAATCTCACGATTGAAGTGCTGGCGAAGGATCACCCTGAGGTTGTGAAACTCTGCCAACACTACGAAGTCGATCCAACTCAGGCTCTCTGTGGGGCTCGTGTCAGTTGGGACGGCACCATGGAATGGGATGAGGAAAAACACGCGGGCTCAACAGTGCTGGTTCCGGTTGCCGACTCCTTACAAGCCCTAGAAGGACAGCTCCTCCGAGAAATGGGCTACGCTGAAAAAGCGCCGGTTGCAGGTCGTTACCTGATCAACCAAGAGGAATTGATCTTAATTACCGAGTACGAAACCATGTACTCTAAAGAGCGCCTGTGGTTTGAGAGCCCTAATGTGCGGCTTCGCCATAGCATTCTGAAGCGCTTTGGTGGTTTTAGCATGGCTTCGTTCTGTTCTGAGATCCGGATGGGGGTCACCCAGCCCAAGGCCAACACCCCTGAGGCCGCTGATGCCACGAACTCAGGCTGACGAGGAGCCTTGAGGACTAGAGGCTTTTTCAACTCCGTTGCGACTATCTTGGACTTGGAGCACTGCTTTTAGCTTGGCATAAAAGTCAGGAGACCCCGTCGCGGGTACGAAGCGGTGAATCGGACGGCTGGTGAATTCGTGGATAGGGGGAGGTAAGGTTGTTAACCCGATGTCCAGGGCTGCTGAAGCTGCTAAATCTGCTTGGGAGCCGATGGGCGGCTGTTCAATGGCGGTATCCAACTGTAAATTCTCCGGTAGCGGTTCCCCACCGATCAAGATTGGGGCAGCGATCGCCGAGGTTTTGAAGCAGGGTCGAACCCTAAACCGTGAATAATCTAAACTCACGTAGTTCGCTAACTTCGGATGGTGGGGAAAGCGACGGCAAACCAGGCGTTCAAACTCGTGACTGAAATGGTAGAAAGGTCGTCCCCGCCGCTGCCAACCGACTAAAATGTGCTCCACAGAAATGGCTTTGTACCGACCCAGGTACAGGGCTTCAATCACCGCCATACAGATCCAGGTGGGTTGGTAATCGCAGTACCAGTGATCCACGAGTTGGGAGGCCGTGGCATCACCCAACTCAAAGCTATAGTGCGTTAGCAGAGCGGTGGCATAGGCGATCGCCGAATTTTGGGTAATTTGCCAAGCAGTGGGGGGCAAATTCAGGGTTACCTCTGGAGCAGGCAGATCTGAGGATGGTGGGTAGGGATCAGTCATTGGAGCGGATCACACCTCCCTCTACGGTACGAATTTCAGACGCGGAGAAGGGGTCAGTGCCTCCTGACCAATTGAAGTCGTTAAGTAAAAAGTTCACTGAACCAATTTGCTGCACAGGGTTATAGCGGACGATGAAGCTATAGGTACGACGACTATACTCCAGAATATAGTCGGTGTTGATTTCCTGGTTCGTAATCAAATTGATAGAAGTTTGCATCCCAATGCGGATGGGGCCATAGAGTTGTTGGGAAAATCCCCAAGCGAGTTTGCGATCATCCGCAATCCGGTCAAAGAAGAAGGGGGAAAGACCATCGAAAATCACTTGGGTAAAGCTAACATTGAGGCCCGTGTAATCAAAGAACCGCCGGGAAAAATGACCAAACTGAGCGGTCATTCCCACCGTAGCATTCAGAGAATTCTGGGTATCGCCACTGCTGTAATAACTGGCAACCCCCGTCAGCCCAGTGTAGAGACCAATATAGGGAACAATGGCGACCGGACTGTAACGCAACCCTTCTTTCGGAGTGGCAGGTAAGGGTTTGCCGGACCAAAGGGTAAACCCTCGCGTCAAAGCAGCGCTGGTCTGGTAGCGTTCCAAGGTCGCCCGGTTATTATCCGAACCGGGGGGAACCAAGTTCAGTTGATCCGTATCGGCATTCACCCGTTGGACTCCGGCCTGGAAGCTCAAGTTGATCTCAGATTTTCCCAGGATGATCACCGGAGAGGTGAGCAGGATACCAATGCTCTGCTGCACAGTTTGAAATCCCAGGGAACCATTAAACAGGCGATCGCGGTAGCTGTACTCTAGGTTCAAGGCATAATTCCCCAGGTCATCCCGCAGGACACAGTCTCGACCCGTCGGTGATTCGTTGCTACTGCGGCGGAGGCTATCAATTCGCTGACGAGTCGTACAAACTACCTGGGGACGAGGTTTCGTTAGATCCTGCCGCAACCGCAAACTCGCCCGGAGATTGTTTTCAATCACATCGGGGTTCAAACTCGTCAGGGTAAACAACCCCCGGAGGCTGGTGCGATCATTGACGTTGACGTAAACCCGGTTAATCAACCCATAGAGATCAGGGTCAAAAATGCCCGTGGGGGGGGGTTGTTAATGGTCACCCCTAAGTTTTGCTGGAAGGATTCTGAGGCAAACGCTTCCTGGACAAAAAATTGGGGAATGATCGTCCATTTGACGCGGTCATTGGAGAAGGGGGTAAAGGTGCGCTGGATAAACAGCCCCCCTCTTTCTGTGGCATCATAACCAAATTCCACCAAACCAAACCCAGGATTATTGCGACGGCGGTCAAACACCATGCGCCGAAATGGCAGGGGGATTTTCACCCGTTGATCAAACACCATCTGCGCCCGTCGGGTTGTCAGTTCATCCTCAAAGGGAGAAATCGGACGCAGCCGCGCCCGGGTGGATCGGATCTCAAACTCCGGGGGAGAAAAGGGGTCATTGGTGATCCGCACGTTGGTGGCTTCCCACCCTTGGGGATTAAAGTCAACCCGGTCAGCTTCAAAGCGCAGTCGGTTCACCATCCCCCCTGCCTGGGGGATAAAGCTCTGAGTGCCACTGAATCCTTGCAAATTACTGGTTTGACCAAAACCCGTCACAATCGATAGGCGATCGGGGCTGGTGACCCGCGAAATCGGCTGACTGGCCGTAATTCGATCGCTGATGGGAGCCGCAGAGACCCCCGCAGCGGTGACATCCGTGGGTAGGGTGGGGAGCAACCGTTGGGCACTTCTGAGAAAGACTTCCCCACGGGCTCGGATCACCACCCCAGTCCCCTGGACAAAGTTATATTCAACCCGCTCACCGCGCAGGGTCCGGGAGTTTTGGGTTAAACGCAACATTCCCCTCGGCTACGGCCCGCCGATTGTTCAGGTTCACCTGCAGGCGATCGGCATCCAGAACTTGTCCCTGGAAACGCATCACCACATTACCTGCCGCCGTAAACATCTGCCGCTCATTGTCATACTCCTGGTGATCGGCGGTCAGTTCCACTACCCCCAAGGTTCCTGGTGGCTGATAGGGAAAGGGATCAGGGACCGGGGGCGTTGGTGCCGGAGCTATCTTGGAGCGGCGCAGAGTCGGTGGGGTGGGGGGGGTAGCAATGGGGGAGGGAAAGCGCTGTCCAATCAGCTCCCCGCGATCGGCGAAGGAATTCAATTGCGCCTGCTCACGGGCAACCGCCGCCAGTTCAGGAATCGTAACCAAGGTCTGGGACGGAGTCGTAGATGTCGCCAACGCCACCGTCAGAGCCTGGGTACTGGCAGCATCGGTGAGGGTAAGGTGAGGTTCTGGGATCGAGCCAATGCTGTCATGGGCGGTGAACGCTGCTGCTAGCTGATCAGTCGTCGCCGCATCGGTGGTTCTAAAATTCTCTAGCGGAGGGGCTTCAGGCTCAAGGTTCTCTGAAGCAGAGGCGGTTGGATCAAGGGGATCAATTGCAATCGCTGGCCCTAACAGATGGGCACGTTGGGCTGGATGGGCTGTCGAGAACTCATCGGTCGTCAGGACAGGCGTTGAGGCAGAGACTGGCTGAACAACTTGGGGCAGGGTGACAGTCGGCTCCGGAATAGCAGCCAGCGATCTCCCCTGCTGCGGCACCTGAACAATTGCAGCTGGTTCAGGGGGCGGAACCGGGTAAGGCATAGATCAAACCACTCACACACACACACTTCCCAAGCAGGTTCCCCATTGACCTGAAAAAGGGCAGGCACTACGGCACTGCCCTGAAGCTGGATTAGGGATCGGCGATTGCCGATTATTCCATATCCCGACGTTTGGGGTTGCGAGCCGGATCGTTGGAGAGAAATCCAAAGATAAACAACAATACAAAAAAGGAAACCACAGCGTAGACTGCAATCTTGAGTGTCAACATGTCAAAGGCTCCAGACGGATAAAAGCTGCTTTTTTCTTCCTATGCGGACAGGATAGCTTCCTCATCATACACAATAGCTTTGCAGGATGAACTCGACGGCGATGGTCAAATCTTCCAGGATATAGTCAGGCTCGTAAACCGTGAGTTGGGGGCGATCGCGAATCCCACTGAGCAAACCAATGACCTTGATCCCATAGGTTTTAGCGGCAAAGATATCCGCTTCCGTATCCCCCACCATCCAGGTGTCAGCAGCAACGGGTAACTCAGCGAGGGCACGGGCCATCAGCAGGGGTTTATCGCTGACATCGGCGGTCTTGATCGTTTGGTTACCGAGACAATAGCGGCGATCGGAAGGGAAGAACCGTCCTAAGTTGTACTGTTCCAGGGCATAGTCTAACTCCTGGGTGCGCCGCATGGTCATCACCACTAAATCGACCCCAGTCTGCTGGAGGGTCTCTAAGGCCGTGACGGCACCAGGGATCAGGGTGTCATAGCCAAAGTAGGGCTGGGTATGCACGGTCAGACGGCGCAACTGGGCAAATTCCGTCGCTTGATCCGCCGTTAATCCTGATAGCAGCCCAATTTCTCGCTCAGGCACCCGCGCCCGTTTTAACTGCCAAAATTTAGCCTTCGGCAGTTGCTGGATGGGCTGGGCTGGGAGTTGCAGTTGGGTCAAGCAAAACTGATAGACCTGGTAGTAGCGTTCCGAGACATCAACAATTGGCCCATCAAAATCAGTGATCAGTCGCAGCATTTCCCAAAGAAATGTGAACTCGTCATTGGCTATCGTAACGGCTTCTCGGGGTGGTCAGCCAGGATCACCCCTCAATCAGGCTCGATTTCACCAGGTTTGGATGGTCGGAGCATCCACCGCATGTTGGTGGGGTTGGGGGGGGTAGTTCGCAGGCCACGGGGGAATCGAGAATATTGTAGACAGTGGGTGATGGCGAGTCATCCTCTAACAAGCTGCTGTCACGGAGTTGAGCCTGGGGGGGGTACATAGGCATGGGTGACGGGATCGTAGGCTAAGACTTCTCCAGTTTCCAGATGGTAAATCCACCCATAGATCTTTAATCGGCCCTGGTATAGCCTCGAATGCACCACTGGGTAAGTCTTAAGGTTTTCAATCTGGGTCAGCACATTCTCGGCAACAATAATCTCTAGGAGATCCCTGTCAGTATGGTTGCTGTAATTTTCCTTCACCAGTCGCCGCGTAGCTTCAGCATATTTCAGCCAGTCATACATCAGGGGCATTTCCTCTTGTAATTTCCCCAGTTGTAGCAATCCCTTCATCGCCCCACAGTGGGTATGGCCACAAACAACAATTTGCTCGATCTCGAGGGAATGAATCGCGTATTCCAAGGTGGCACCTTCGCCACTATTTGTGGCCCCAAAGGGGGGAATAATATTCCCAGCGTTGCGGATAATGAACAATTCGCCGACTTCTGTCTGGGTGAGCAAATTGGGGTTAATCCGAGAGTCTGAGCAGGTAATAAACAGAACCCGGGGACGTTGACCGTTGGATAACTGCTCAAACAGTTCCAGATGGGTCGAGAAATAGTTGCTCTTAAACTCCCGAAGGCCTCGGATCAGTTTTTTCATCGCCCCCTCCGAGAGACCCCTTCCTTTAGGGAGGGGAGGGATAGGAGCGGCGAACGGAGTTCGCCAATAGGATCAAGTGTATTCACAGTTTTTTTCATATAATGTGAGGCATGGAAAAGGCTTACCGCTATCGCTTCTACCCAACCGCCGAGCAGGAATCGCTCCTGCGTCGAACGATGGGGTGTGTACGGTTGGTTTACAACCGTGCCTTGGCAGCGAGAACGGAAGCCTGGTATGAACGGCAAGAGAGGATTGACTATATCCAAACCTCTGCAATGCTGACCGAATGTAAAAAACAAGATGACCTCCAGTTTCTGAATGAGGTGAGTTGTGTTCCTTTGCAGCAAGGCTTGAGACATCTGCAAACCGCATACAAGAACTTCTTTGACGGTCGGGCGAAATACCCCAACTTCAAAAAGAAGCGTCATGGTGGCAGTGCAGAATTCACCAAGTCTGCGTTTAAGTGGAAGGATGGACAGGTCTATTTGGCTAAGTGCAATCAACCCTTGCTGATTCGCTGGTCTCGGCAACTCCCAGAAGGAGTTGAACCCAGCACCATTACGCTCAAGCTTGACCCGTCCGGTCGTTGGTTTGCGAGTCTGCGAATTGATGACCCGACCAATCAAGTACTGGAGCCAGTGGATCAAGCGGTTGGGCTTGATGTTGGAATTAGTAGCCTTGTTACCCTGAGTACAGGAGAGCAGGTTGCCAATCCGAAAGCCTTTGGCAAGCACTATCAACGGCTGAGGAAGGCTCAGAAGTCTTTGAGCCGTAAGCAAAAAGGCTCTCGCAATCGGGACAAAGCCTGTCTGAAAGCAGCCAGAATTCAAGCCAAGATTTCTGATTCCAGAAAAGACCATTTGCACAAGTTGACCACTCGACTGGTACGGGAAAACCAAACGATTGCCGTCGAGGATTTGGCTGTGAAAAATATGGTCCAAAACCATTGTCTCGCCCGTGCCATTAGTGATGCTGCATGGGGTGAATTGGTCAGGCAGCTGGAATACAAAGCCAAGTGGTACGGTCGAGACTTGGTGAAAATTAACCGCTGGTTCCCCAGTTCTAAGCGCTGTGGGAACTGCGGTCACATCGTTGAGCGATTGCCGTTGAGCATCCGGGTATGGGACTGCCCCCAATGTGGCACCCACCATGACCGGGATGTAAACGCCGCTCAAAATATTCTGGCCGTGGGACTCACGGTTGCAGTCTGTGGAGCGAACGTCAGACCTGATAGGCATAAGTCTAAAGGGCAGTTGCGAAAGTCCAGCAATGGGAAGAAACAGAAACCTAAGTCGTGAGTCTTAGGAATCCCCTTCCTTCAGGGAGGGGAGGATGTCAAAATGCAAGATTCACAGGATTGCCGCCATGGATGCAGAGGATTTCAAGGTCAATTTTGGAGACAGGGGAGCGCTGTCAAAGGTCTTGATAGCGGATGCTACTGTGTGTCGCGGCGGCGACAACGCCCATCCCTGATCAAAACAGCAGCCTGCTTCGTCATCCTCCACCGTTGATTATGGTTTAAATTACCGTTCCTCTAGAGCGGAGATCGCCACTCCGTAACCAATCTCAAGGTCCAGGGGGCATTTCCCGTCGATGATCGGCCAGCAGCGGCAGCAAGAATTGGGTTAAGGTCCAGGCATCGACACCCAGGATGGTACGTTCCTGGGCGGCTAATATGCCAGTCTGGGCGTGCCACCAAGTGGCACTCTCCACCAAGATGGCTGGATCGGCCTTTTCAGAAATCTGAGCCAGCAGCCCCCCGATCAGCCCGGTTAAGACATCGCCGCTGCCCCCCCGAGCTAAGGCAGGGGTACTTTTGGGATTGATGGCAACGATGCCATTGGGCTGGGCGATCGCCACCCTTGCACCTTTTAATAACACAACGGCTTGGAGACGACGGGCCGCCTCCTGAGCCATCTGAATGCGATCGCGACTCTGGGCAGCTAGGTCGGGAAACAGTCGTTTAAACTCTCCGGGATCGGGGGGTGAGCACCGTGAACCCTGGACGGGCCGCCAACCAAGAAACCCTGTCCAGGGTGGCAAGAATCGTCAGGGCATCAGCATCCAACACCAGCGGACAGGGGCAGGGGATCACTGCCTCGACGGCTGTGACTGCCTGTGCCGTGATCCCAGGCCCACAGGCGATGGCGCTGTACTTGCCCCCTTGTATCGCCGTGATCAAGGCTGGGTCAAGGGCGATCGCCCCCGTGGTGGTTTCGGGACAATCGATCACCAAGGCATCTGGGAGGTGAGAGAGCACCGTAGACTTCAAGGATGCGGGAACGGCTAGGGACAACAACCCCACCCCCGTGGCTCTGGCGGCCAATCCTGCTAGAATTGCTGCCCCCAAATACTGCTGCGATCCGGCGATTAGCAACAGATGCCCCATTTGATATTTGTGGGTAGCCAGGGGACGAGAGAAGGGTAGGGCGGCGATCGCCGAGGCAGTGGTAATCCGTCGCAGCACCGGTGCTTCCCCCAGCACTGCCTGGATATCTTGTAGGGGCAGATCAAAATCAATCAGCTCTGCCTCTCCGATGAACTCGAGGGCGTGGTCTTGTAAGAGTCCTCGTTTCCAGAGGCCAAGACAAAGGGTATGGGTGGCTCGCATCGCAGTGCCGAGCACCTCCCCGGAATCAGTGTGCAGCCCCGAGGGCAGATCGAGACTGATCACTGGTTGCCCCCACTGATTGACCTGATTGACTGCGGCGGCGATCGCCGTCTCCAGGGGACGTTCTAAGCCAAATCCAAACAAGCCGTCCAGGTAGAGATCGCAATTCTGGAGCGATTCGATAGCCGTGCTCAGAGGGATGCCCAAACTGGCAACATAGGCAGCATGGGTGGCGGTTAATTCCTTTTGGCGGCTAAAGGGACAATAGACCCGGAGGTCATAGCCGCGAAAGTGTAGTTCCCGAGCCACCACCAGGGCATCCCCACCGTTATGCCCTGGCCCCACCAGCACCCCCACGGTTCGGGGGGCAGAGTAGCGCTGCTGTAGCCAATGGCTGATCAGCCCCCCGACCTTTTCCATCAGCGCCGTAGCGGGCATCCCAGCGGCAAACACCCGGCCTTCAATGGCTCGCATTTGAGCTGCCGTGACAACAAACTGCTGAATCTGATCCCGTTGCAGTGGCATTACCGGTTCCTTCCTGAGCACTGCATCTAATGCCCGCCTGAATCCCAGAGCATCAGGCGCGGGAGACTTTCAGGCTGGTAGGGTGACCAGGGTTGCCTTCGAGCTTGATCCCTCGTTGGTTGGCCTGGAGATGGCGGAGAATTTTATAGATGGTTTCTTGCTGATCAGGGGCTGCCAAGCGTTCTGCCAAATCTGCCAGGGTGAGGGAGGTGGGGGTCTGCTGGAGTACCTGCATCACCTGGCGTTGCAGGTCGAGAATCGCCGCGGCGGCTTTCTTCCCAGCTTCTACTCCTGGTTGATGGTAGGCATTGACATTCACCAAAAAGCCATATAAACCAACGGCTCGTTCGTAGAGCGCAATCAGCGCTCCAACGGAGCGGGGGGTCACTTGAGGAATGGTGACCGTGATCGAATCGCGATCATTCTCATACAGGGCTTGCCGGGTGCCCTGCAACAAACCCGAGAGATAGTCCCCGGAGGTGACGCCCGGTTCTACTTCCACGGAGGGTCCCTGACGATCTGCCAATACTTCAATAAAGGTCATAAAGAAATTAAGGACACCCTCCCGCAATTGTTGGACGTAGGCGTGCTGATCCGTTGAACCTTTATTGCCATAGACAGCAATGCCTTGGTGGACAATGTTGCCATCCAGGTCTTTTTCCTTCCCCAGGGACTCCATCACCAACTGTTGCAGATAGCGGCTAAACAATAGCAAGCTGTCCTTGTAGGGGAGCACCACCATATCCTTTTCTCCTCGGCCATTCCCAGCAAAATACCAGGCAAAGGCCAAAAGCGCAGCCGGATTGTGGCGCAGCTCGGGGACGCGGGTGGCGGCATCCATTTCCTTGGCACCCGCTAGCATGGCTGAAATATCAATTCCCTGTAAGGACGCGGCCAAGAGTCCCACCGCCGATAGCTCCGAAGTTCGTCCCCCCACCCAGTCATGCATGGGGAAGGTGGCCAGCCAGCCCTCCGTGGTGGCGATCTGATCTAAGCTACTGCCTTTGCCGGTGATCGCCACCGCATGGTCAGCAAAATCAAGGTGGCGATCGCGGAAGGCGGCCTTGACCTCAACCATGCCGTTCCGAGTTTCCGGGGTACCGCCGGATTTAGAAATAATTAACACCAGGGTGCTGGGGAGGTGGTCTTGGAGTTGGGTCAGGACACGATCAATCCCGGTGGGATCAGTGTTGTCGATGAAGTGAATCTGCATCGGTGGGGCGGTGGGAGCCAGAGCCGCCGCTACGAACTGGGGGCCAAGGGCGGAACCGCCAATTCCCACCGAGAGAATGTCGGTAAATCGGGGGGCTTGGGGAGGGTGCAGCGTTCCCGTGTGGATTTTTTGAGTAAACGATGCAATCTCTTCTAGGGTCTCAACAATCTCCTGTTTCAGATCTGCATTGGGAGCCAAATCTGGATCTCGCAGCCAATAGTGCCCCACCTGGCGCTGTTCATCGGGATTGGCGATCGCCCCCGCCTCTAAAGCCGCCATTGCCTGGAAAGCACACTCAAACCGGGGTTGCATCGTTGCAACCAGATCGTCCTCAAACCGCATGCGGCTGATATCCAGATAGAATCCTAATCCCTCATGGTAGTAAAGCCAGTCCTGGTAGCGTTGCCAAAGGGTTGCCGCGTCCATCAGTAGACCTCAGATCGTCGAGACCATCCATTAGTTTAAAGGGAAAGGAGGCCAGCGCTAGAGTTTGGAGCTTAAGGAAATCAGGACATTCGTCATCTCTCCCTAAACTAAGATAAAACTGTTGCATTTTTAACCCGTCCGTCCGCCATGATCAGCTACCTGATTTTCCTGACGACCTCGGCAGCCATCTCTGCCCTGTTTGCCCTGGGTCTGAATCTCCAGTGGGGATATACCGGGCTGATCAATTTTGGTCATGTTGCCTTTATGACCTTGGGAGCTTACAGTACAGTGCTGTTGAGTCAGCAGGGGGTGCCGTTGGCGATCGCGGCCTTGTTGGGAGCAATACTGGCAGCGCTCCTGGGTTTGTTGATGGGGATGACGACTCTGCGCCTGAGCCAGGACTATCTGGCCATTGTCACCATTGGGGTCTCCGAGGTGGTGCGTCTGGTGGCCCTCAACGAAGAATGGCTCACCCAAGGTGCCTTTGGTCTCCAGAGTTTTCCCCTCCCCCTGGCCCATTTAGCAGGGGATCACTATAAGTTAGTGTTGATGCTCCTGGTATTGATGGTGCTGGGGTGCGTGTTTTGGGGATTGGAACAACTGGTGCGATCGCCCTGGGGACGAGTTCTCAAAGCCATTCGCGAAGATGAAGAAGTTGCCAGAGCCTTGGGGAAAAATGTCTTCTGGTATAAGTTGCAATCCCTGATGTTGGGCGGGGCGATCGCAGGGCTGGCCGGATCGTTCTATGCCTGGTTGATTACCTCGGTCTATCCCAGTGACTTTGAACCCCAGCAAACCTTTGATGCCTGGACGGTGGTGGTTCTGGGGGGAGCTGGCAATAATTTAGGAACCCTTCTTGGAGCGGTGATTTACTGGAGCTATTATGCCCTCACCCGGTTTGCCTTGCCAAAATTGGTGCCCCTGGATGATGCCCGCTTAGGTGCCTTTCGAATTATGGTGATTGGTTTGCTATTAATGGTACTGATGGTGTGGCGACCTCAAGGTATTTTAGGCAAAAAGGAGGAACTCACCCTTGGTCAATAACGTCTCCCCCCCCAGCGCCACTCCCCTGGCCGCAGAGACCGGGCCATTTCCCGGTGCAGGGTCTACCGCACCCCTGTTGGCAGCCCATCGCCTCTGCAAAAGCTTTGGAGGATTGAGAGCCGTGGATGGGGCTTCCATTGAAGTCAGCCAAGGGAGCATTGCCGGACTGATTGGCCCCAATGGTGCGGGCAAAACCACTTTTTTTAATTTAATTTCTAACTTCATCCGCCCTGATCAAGGTCGCGTCCTGTTTGATGGGGAACCGATTCAGCACTTGCAACCCCATCAGATTGCCCGTCAAGGTCTGGTGCGTACCTTTCAAGTGGCACGGGTGCTCTCCCGCCTATCGGTGCTGGAAAATATGATCTTTGCCGCCCAACGGCAAAGGGGGGAAAACTTCTGGTATGCTTGGTGGCCGTGCACCGAGGTGGCGCAGGAAGAACGGCAACTCCGCGATCGCGCCATGACCCTACTGGAATCCGTTGGTTTAGACCAGATGGCTCAGACCTATGCAGGAGCCCTCTCGGGGGGACAACGCAAGCTGCTGGAAATGGCTCGTGCCTTGATGACAGAACCCAAATTGGTCTTACTGGATGAACCCGCCGCTGGGGTCAACCCCACCTTAATTAACCAGATCTGTGAGTACATCCTGACGTGGAATCGCGAAGGTCTCAGCTTTCTGATTATTGAGCACAATATGGATGTGGTGATGTCCCTGTGCGATCGTGTCTGGGTATTGGCGGAGGGGCGGAATCTTGCCGATGGGGCTCCGGTGGAAGTCCAACGAAACCCCCAGGTGATGGAAGCCTATCTGGGGCAATGAGGTTAAGAATCGGATGCCCCTGGCTTTTGACAGCTAATGCCAATAATGGGTGGATAATCCAAGCAATCTTGCCAGAAGTCAGCCCCAAAGACTTGTAGCCCCTCCGGTGAGATCGAGAGCGAATGCCATTGTACTTGGGGAAATCCAGCCGTCTGTAAGGCGCACTCGTAGGTGTCTTGGCTGAGGTAGTAATCTTCAATCGAGAATACGCTCCCCTCACTGGGAAAACTGACGGTGATCGGAGTTCCTTCCCTCAAGTCCCCGGAGATTTGCTTGGTAAAGCCATATTGTTCACAAATCCCATAGGTTTCGGGGGGTTGTTCCAGATGGTTGTTGATGCTGACAAATCGCCCCCCTGGCTTGAGATTGGCAAAAATGGTTTGACACATCCCCAGCAGTTGCTCACGGGTTGGGGCATGGTTGAGTAAATAGGAGGCCACCACCTGATCAAAATCCCCGATCTGCCCCAGGGCCTGCACGTCACAGACGATGTACTCAATCCCCAGGGGCTGAGTGGCTTCTGCTTGCTGAGCGAGGGCAATCATCTGGGCTGAAATATCCACCCCGACGACGCGGGCGGCTCCCCGTTGCTTCAGCAACCGACTGTAGGTACCTTCCCCACAGGCTAAATCCAGAATCCTCTGATCGGTTACCTCACCAATTAAGTTGAGATAGGTATAGGCCTCCACATGATGGCGAAAGGGCAAGGCTCGGGACTGCTGAAACTGTGGGGCGATCGCATCATAAAAGGCACTCATCAGACACTCCTCTCGAAGCGACGGGGGGGGATCAATCTGGGCGGCGGGATCACCGGGACAACCCTGACTAGCATCAAAGCGAAATCCTGCCAAAAACAGCTGATACTCCCCAGTGGACTCAAACCTATGGGCCGAGATCGCCGCCAGAGCCGCTTGATTCAGAATCGGATAGCCAGCACTTTGGATCACATCGGGGTCCCCGACGACCTTTCCCTGGGGATCGACCACAATTCCAATCGTGGCGTTGCCTTTCAAGCGACTGGGACAGGCCAACTTGGGGTAGGGCGTTGTCAGGTCTAGTTTTTTCCAGAGCAGTTGGGAGCTTTTCGCCGTGGTTTGAGCCGCAGCTAGCCAGTCTTTGGTACTGGCAATCGCCTCTCCCTGGGTGGTGCCATTGGGATTATAGGCAAACTGCTGCTTCAGGGACTGGAGATGGGCGATCGCCGCGGGTGGAATTTGAGAGGGGCGATCGCCGGCAGGGGGAGTGACGCTGGCTTCTGGGGACGGGGTAGGGGGGGAGATGGCAGGAGCTGTCGAGGGAGTGGGGGTCGGACTCAACTCGGGAATGGGTTGAAAGGTGGGGTTGGTTGCCACCAGTGACTCAGGAGCTGAGGTTGACGGGCGACTGGCAGGCGGCGGCGTTGCAGGTGCCTTGATGGTTGGCCCCTTTGCTATCGGGGGCATCGCCGCCGCTGGGGGTAGCGTGGACGGGGGTGGCGGGGGGGTGAGGGAGAAGGTATAGGGTGCAGAATTGCCAGCACTGGGGAAGGGGGGAAACGTCCCTGGGGGGGAACCCGGAAACAGTTCCGCACCACTCCCGGTTTTGGGAATTAAGGGCTGAAATGAAGATGGGTTGCCAGCACTATGGGGGAGGAGAACCCCAGGGGAGTCCAGTTGGGGCAGTTGACGTTGCTGCTCCGGTGATAGTTGCACCACACGTACGGTTTGCGGGGTGGTGATGCGGGGGGGGTTAGCCCCCGGCCAGAGGGGCACTAGCAGCCACAACAGGCCATGAATTCCAGCAGAAGCTAGGGTTCCTAAAGCGAGGGGCTGGCGTAGGGGGGGGGTTAGGCTTCCAGAATCAGAGCATAGGACATAAGACACTCTCACGCCTCACAGTTGTCATTGGCGAATGGATTGCGAGCAGCGGCTCCACGGCACGGTTCCGTATCTATCCTAGCGGCACCAACCTGCACAATTAGCAGTGAAAAATAGGGCAAAACCAAGTGGGGGCGATCGCCCAATCCCCGATGGATCACTTGATCTGCCTGGGTTGCTCGTTCAATGACATAGCTGTGGTTCAGCAGGTTCCAGCGCTGTAATACGGGCCAGACTTGTTCGTAGACCGAGCTAACTTTCATTAAAACCAGGACATCTGCCATGTGCAGGGCTGTTTCTAAAACTGCTACCTGATAGAGCGCTGGCAGCACCAGTAATCGCTGGTCGCGAATGGTGAGCGGCAGGCCTAAAGCTGCAGTGGCAGCGAGGGGGGAGCAAACCCCTGGAATGGCTTCGAACTCCACCTCGGGGTGAAGCTGTTGGAGGGTCTGGGAGAGATAGGTAAAGGTGCTATAAAAGCTGACATCTCCCTCTGAGACAAAGGCGACATCCTGCCCCTGGTGCAGATATTGCCAAACTTGAGTCGCTGCTAGGTGCCAAGCCTGGATCAGCTGCTCTGGGTCTTGGACAAAGGGAAACGTCAACGGCAACTGCACTTGTTCTGGCTGCACCCATTGGGCGACAACTTGTTGAGCCAAGCCCGGTCGATTCTGAGTTCCGGCGGGGAAGGCAATTACAGGAACGGCCTGTAACCGTCGCAATCCTTTGAGGGTAAGTAATTCTGGATCCCCAGGCCCCATACTAATGCCGTAAAGTTTGCCTAGAGCCATGGTGCAAGGGCGATGGAGTTAACAGGTCGTCTCAGAACAACTGCCAGAATCACAGAAGGACGATCTCCGATCATGGGTCTGCCGTTTCAACGATGGCAGGGAGTCCCACGATCTCCGGGGTCAAGTCAGGATGCAACATATCTGCCATACTCTTGGTAAAACTAGCCAGGGGAACCGCCAGCAGCAACCCCAACACCCCTCCCAACTTCACTCCCACGAGGAGGGAAATCACCACCCATACTGGATTCAAGCCAGTCACCCCCCCCAGTACCCTGGGAGCGACGAAATTATCATTAATCTGGCTGATCACCAAGGCCACCCCCAATACTTCCAATCCCAAGCCAAAGTTTTGCAAGCTCACCAGAAAACTGACAGCACTAATACTAACCAGACCACCCACGGGAATCAGGGTTGCCAGACCTATACAGAGGCCAAAGAGCAGCCCCAAGGGTACTTTCAAGACCAGAAATGCCAGGGTCAAGGTGACACCCATGACACCTGCTAAGGTTACCTGCCCCACATAGTAGTTATGAAAGTTCTGATAGATCGATCGCCGGATCGAGAGACTTAATTTCTGGGGAAACCAACGAAACAGGCCATCCCACAACTGCTCCCCATAGAAAAGCAGATAGATGGTCAGTACCAGAGTAATCAGAATATTCACCACACTATCAACGGTGTTGAAGGCCAAACTCACAACTTGCCCAGTGAGCATTTGTAGCTTTCCAGAGAATTGGGCGGTCAACTGAGTCGCTAGGTTAGTCAACAGCCCCGTAACATTTTCCGGCAGACGTTGGGCGATCGCCCAGTCCCGTACCCCCAAAAGCTGCTTACTGCCCGAGTCAATCCAACTGGGGAGACGATTGGCGAGTTCCGTTAACTGTTGCAACAGTACGGGAGCCAGGGTGCTGCCCAGGGTAATTAAAATCGTGAGCACGAGGACAAAAACAATGCCAATGGCATAGCCCCGCCGGATTCCCAAGCGCTTCAGCAACAGCACTGGGTAGTCCAGAATAAAGGCCAGAAGCGTAGCAGAGGCAAAGATATTCACCAGGGGTTGGAAATAGCCGATGATCAACAACAGCAACCATCCATTCAGCACAATCAAGGGAAACACCAAGCCCCAACGTGCCCACGCAGGTAGCAGGGTACCACTGATCCTGCCGTTGATCGGGGAGGTTGCCATTTCAGGTTTGTTCGCAGATTGCACCATAGTGGTTCAGCCCGGAGTCAGATTCAGAGGAGGTCTAGCCCACTTATACCCCATTTGGTGATTTTTCACTGCCGCGCTATTTCCTCGCGACTCATTCCGGTTCCTGCATCAGCAATCACGCCCCGCCGTTTGATGGCCTGCAACACGGCAACCCCGGTGGGTAGGCTCAGGGTCTCCCGACAATAGTGCTGAGTCAGTTTTTGGGTTGCTTCCACCCCGATCGCCTGGACAATTGGATGACTAGAATTTAACTCCTTGGCACATAGAACTGCCGCCCACCCAGAGCTTCCAACAGCGAGATCGCCGCCTCCAAGCCGATCACCTGAACCAGGTCTTGCAGCGTCGGGGATAAGTCCTTCTCCCGGATATCCTCCAAGTTGCATCCCCTGGTGAATCACCACTACCGAGTCGCTTTCGACGGTTGCTCCTACCGCCAGCAACGTATCCTGCTCTTCTGGGGGAGTTCCCACTGGGTAATCTAACTGGGGATCTCGATGGCGTCACTGCTTGCAGTAAACAGCGGGATCTGCCTCAAAGCTAGAGTGAACGGTTCCCGAGAGGCCGGGAGCGGCCAACAAAAAACACACCAATTGGTTTGTTAAGGGCGGAAACGTGGTGGGGTTTGGGAATTGTTACCTATTGCTATCTTCAAGCCATTCCCGAACCTCCGTCAGCTTGCCAATGACTACATTGCTAGCGCACACCCTCTGAGGGGTTGACAGTCAGCGAGGTCAGAGGCGGCATGTCATGGATAAAAGTTTCCAAACGCATTTTCAGCACCTGCCACGATTTTTATGAAGTTTTATTGCAACTTGCGTAAAACAATCTCTGATCGACTGACTTATCTATAGAGCTGTGGAAATCCTGCGGATGCTGTAGGACTAAACCCCTTCTCTACCCAATAACGATTCAGTTTCTTTCTTCATTCCTGATCACGTACACAATCTTGGAGGTTGCTGATGACAGACTTTATAGTGACAAGTGTGATAGACACTTGGCCTTTGAAGGGTAAATCAAATCGAGTGCAGGTGAATTGACCAAGGAATTCAAGCCATCTAGCCATCACCCTTTAGAAAACCAGAGCCAATTCTTCTACGTGAGGAATAAGATCCCTTTTTTGCAAGTTATGATCCCACCATGAAGACTAAGCAACCAGATTTTATCGAATAAAAATAACTAGAATGCTTTACAGATAAAGTATTGAGCGATTTCGTGCGTAGTTTCTATATCAGGATTTTTAAAATATAGTCAATTCAGATGGGGTATGCTAACATCCCCATAACGCTTAATCCACGGGTAATTCTGGGTATTAAGCACCAATTTGCTTAGATTCCAAAATGGGATCTAAATATAGTTAGACACCAGGTACAGATTTCAGAACATCTTGATTTGTGGACGACAAGCTACTTAAAAAATACCTTGAATACGCTAACACCGAAGAGTCCTTCGCAGTTCTCTTTGTGAAAAAGCATCTCGCTCAAGCAAAAGGTTATTGGGTAGATATTGTCGATTGCCAACGCTATGAGATGTCCTCAGATAATTTGCATTTCAGATTTGTCGTAGGTGGTCTGTATAAGAGAAAGATACAACCTCAGTATCCATCAAAATCTGTATACACCATTGATGGCAAATTCGATGAACGCAGATATTACTTGATGGTACGAGCCATAACTTGGGAAACCGCACATAAGGACATTGAACAGCAGAAATCAAAAAACATAGCATCACGGAAATTTAAGATAACAGGTATAAGCTACGATAAAAATCGAAGCAAAAAAGACTTTTTTCGGGAGGATGCACCACCGGAAATAAAGGCTCTTGCAAATAATCTTAACGACCGCACAAACCCACTATGGGATAGAGCCTTGCAATACGCCAACAAGCCAGAGTTTGTTTATGAGATCAAGAAAGTTCACATCAACTAGCATGGTGCCTAACAAGCGCGTGCACACGGAACGGAGGTTTACGAGATCGGTAATGATGCAAATATCATCGCCGTCCGGTGACGCGCAGACCGTTAGCCTGCTTCGTTCTTGGTGGTGGCGGTACAGCCAACTTTCCTGTTGGTACGCAAGTTCAAAGTATTCCAGAAATCTTTTGTAGGACGAGGTTTTGCAGCAATCGACCGGGTAGTTGGAGCAAGTTATACTGAAATAGTCTTCATTACAATGATCGGGTTTGATGCCTACAGATAGCCAGTTAGGATGCTTGTATCGAATTAGCTACCACTTAACGTATCGAATGTTACAACCTATTCATCTGGTTTGTATCGATGGTCGAACCCAGAATTTGTATGTGTTGGAAGGGCAAAACGAGGAAATTGAGTTTGAAGTTACTCCAAATGGAGAGGTGCTGTGATGAGTTCAATTAACTATACAGCAATGTCTTATCAAGAACTAAGACGTTATTTCCTGACCCATCGAGATGATAATGCTGCTTTCCAAGCTTACTTAGCAAGGCGAAGGGAGCGTTCACGTCCTGTCATCACAACAGTTAACGATCCAGACTTTGATAGTAAAATTCAGGCATCTATTCGTCAGCAAATAGCAGAGTATCAGAGTGGCAACGCAGGCTAACAACCCTAGTGCAGCGGATTGACCGAAGCCGCTTGGGTGGGATGCAAAGCTCCTGGCAACCGCTGACTAGGAACGTTAGCTTGTATATCCCTAAAAAGAAATGGGGCAAGATCCAAGGCAAAAAGTATGGGAACTATGTCAAGTCGATCTTGATGCGGCGTATTGTCTTGCCCACAAAGCTCAGTGGTATTGGTATCGTTGTCAGGCTTTAGCAGCAGTTGCTTGGCACACTAAGCCTAAACCAAAATTTTTAAAGATTGCAAATGAGGCATTAGAAGCGGCCGCTGAAATACAAGAGCCAAACAGGATAGTATCTTGTTCTGCTTGGGTCATATATGCAATGGCAAATCGTAGTGATGTAAGCATCCAATCTTCTGTAGAGAAATTACTCGAAGTTATACGAAGTGAGGAAAATCCAGTATGTCAGGCAGATGCATTACTTTTACTTTTTGAGGCTGTATTCCGTAAGAAGAATATGCGAAAAATAGTTCTTTCTCCATTATTAGAAGCCTGTCAAAAAATGAAAAGTTGGAAGCAACCACGAATATTAAAGGATATTTCTCTGATTTTAGCAATCGATGATTTGACATTAGCGAATGAGGTTGTTGAAATGATTAAGAAGGAATCCATTAGGCAACAAGCGAAAGAATCTATTGATAAAGGTAAGTGGCTGGGAGCACATGAATTTTTCCCATATTATGCAAAGTGCACCAGCTAACAAGCGCTTGAACTCGGAACGGAGATATACGCTATCGGGTATGATGCAAAAATAATTTCCGTCCGGTTAAGCGCAGTCCGTTCGACCGCTTTGTTTAAGTCTTTGTGACGTAGTTCGGAAATGGTGAGGGAGACGCAATCACGAAGATAATTAGTGCACTTTAGCGTTTGCCATAACCAATTCTAAAAAGTAGGTTGTCAAATCTGAGTGGCTATTTTCTCTACCCTACATTAGATCAATTTTAAGCTGGCATAAGTCTATGTATCAATCTCAACAGCATTTGGCTCAGGAAGCAAGTAACAAAGAACCGTGGCTTGCCGTCAATTTATCTAGGATTTTGCCAGGTATAGGGCAGATTTATGCTGGGAAGGTGCTCAAGGGGTACATCATTTTGTTGAGCTATTTCCTCTTGATTGGAATCGGAGGCTGGCTAATGCTCAATTCTACAGGTAATGCTCTAATTGGCATCGCAGTCTTAACAATCGCGTTTCTGATCTTACCAATTTGGAATTTGTTTGATGCCCATTATTCGGCAAGGAGCAGGAATTCTAGAGACTTTGAATCTACTCGAAAACAAAGCAAAGATGCCTGGTTAGCCGTTTTTTTATCTGGATTCATTCCTGGGTTAGGACATGCTTATCTCAAGCAATGGTTATCTAGCATTCTTTTTCTCGCTGGTTTTATTGCAGTTTCCATGCTTGCCAGTGTGTTGAAGGGGGCGTTAGTTTTCCTTGCCTTCTACCACGTTTATGTTTCTGCTCCTGTACGTCGAGAAAGATCGCATCGAATAGTGATGCTATTTATCGCGGGATTCATCAGCATTTCAGTTGTACTTGCAATATTAGCGATCGTTATCCGACAGTTTGTAGCTGAAGCACGATACATTTCATCAGGCTCAATGCTGCCTACTTTACAAGTTAACGATCGTCTCATAATTGATAAAATGACTTATCAATTTAGTATACCTAAACGGGGTGACATTGTTTCATTTTTGCCTACAGAGGCTTTGCAGAAGCAAAATTTACACGATGCCTTTCTTAAGCGCATTATTGGGCTACCTGGAGATAAAGTTCAAGTCAAAAATGGAAGCGTGTATATCAATGATCAGCCGTTGCGTGAAGACTATATTGGCAAGGATGAAGCACCTCAGTATGAATTGGATCCGCAGGTGGTTCCGCCAAATTCTTATTTCGTTTTGGGTGATAATCGAAACAATAGCTATGACAGCCACTATTGGGGATTTGTGCCGCGCAAGAATATCATTGGAAAAGCTAGTCAGCGATTTTATCCTTTTGATCGCGCTGGTTCACTCATAGGAAAATAGGATGTATGGATCTCAATCATAAATCTAGTCGTCGTGTGCAGTCAGCGGTCGAACAATTCGGTTGCAGCGGATTGACCGGAGCTGCTTGGGTGAAATGCAAAGATTCTGGCAACCGCTGACCCGCCCCGTTAGCCTGCTTAGAAACTCAGTGTTATAAAAGATTTTTAATATAGGGGTGGTAACTTCAGAATGTGGAAACGAAGAACATTCCATGAATGCGCTAAGGAGTTAGAAACACTCAGAGAAGATTTTAGAGACGCTTACATAAATAAATCGACACTAGATCAAGAAATCCGCAGAAAAATATTACAGGAATCATCTGAAAGAGGTATTGAAATATTACGGGCGCTAGCTCTTTCAATCCGATCAGAACAGGATTTTGGTGCTATTCCTTCGATTCGTACAACTGTTGGTGCTTTGAAACGCTCTGCTAGCACCAGTGAAGTTTCGGCTACGTTAAATAGCTATCAGCCACCTTACAGTGGAAGAATTGGCTTCGAGCCTCTGCCACTTAGAGAAGCATTGAACAAAATCGCCCATGCAGATCCCTACAAGACTGGCTTTTTTGCAGATAATGCCGTCCATGATCTTATTCTCTCTGGCAATCACGGTTCCAACACTTGGATAGCTATTGTGTCGATCGCTGATCTTTGTCATGTGATTAAATCTCTTCCAGACCAAAACGTGCAATCAGTTTAAGTGATTAGCGATACAATAGCTTTATGCAGTTTAACTGTGATGAAAACAAGGCAAAACACAATCTATCAAAGCACGGAGTCTCATTTGAAGAAGCAAAAACAGTTTTTGATGATCCTCTGTATGTTGACTTCTACGATCCAGACCATTCTGAAGACGAGGAGCGTTATCTTATCGTTGGACAATCAAGCCGAGGGCGATTTTTAATTGCGTCGTATACCGAAAGGGGTGATTCAATACGCCTCATTAGCGCAAGAGAAGTGACACGAACCGAGAGAGAAGCCTATGAAGAAGGATAAGTCAGAAATGGAAGATGATTTACGAGCAGAGTATGACTTCAAGAGCCTCCGAGTCAGAAAATTAGGCTCTGGAAGAAAAAGCTTTGGCGGAACCACTGTACGGTTAGAACCTGATGTCGCAGAGATATTTCCTAGTGCTGATGCGGTTAATGAGGCGCTACGGTTCTTGATTAGAGTGATGCGGGATAATCAGGCGATCTCTCCAACGACACAGGCTAACAATTCAAATGCAGCGGACGGTTGAAAACTGCTGGTGCTGAGTTCGAGTTTGTCTGCCGCCGCTGATTTGAGCCGTTACACGTCCTGCGATTTGAAGACAATGGTTGAGGCTGTGCTTAGAGATTATCGTCCATATTTATAAACTCTACGTGTTGATATGATCAAAGAGAGATCGCTGGTCGTAGAAATTTGTAGGCTTTATGTGTTGATATAACCAAAGGGCGATCGCTCGTGGTAGAAATTTGTATGCATTACGTGTTGATATCATCAAAAGGGCGATCTCTATTGGTAGAAATTTGTAGACTCTACATGTTGATATAGTCAAAGAGCGATCGCTCGTGGTAGAGGTTTGTAGGCATTACGCGTTGATATCATTAAAGGGCGATCGCTCGTGGTAGAAATTTGTATGCATTACGCGTTGATATCATTAAAGGGCGATCGCCCGTGGTAGAGATTTGTAGGCTTTACGAGTTGAAATCGTCCAAGGGCGATCGCTCGTAGTAGAGATTTGTAGGTGCTACGGGTTGATATCATCAAAAGGGCGATCGCTGGTCGTAGAAATTTGTAGGCTTTATGTGTTGATATAACCAAAGGGCGATCGCCTGCGGCAGTGCGCGGAGCGCGATCGCGCCTTGGAAAAGACTGTCTCACGATGAAAACGAAGCTGTGATGGATTGGGACGTGCGAGGGACATTTAACGACCCCGTTCACCCGCCGCTAGTACCCTCTCGAACTCACCAACCAACTTAATGCGGTCGATGTGCAACGGGATTGTTAGGCTACTTGAGAGCCGCACGAAAGAAGTAGTTGAGATAGTATGACCTCAAACCTTCTTATTTTAAGTTAACCTATCCAACAAGGTCGGTCACGTAGCATAAATTTAAGGTGAATCAAAGCAATTAGGGATTGAATGAATCTTGTGTCCAAACCCCAGCCCAGTCTCCCCAACTTGTTTGCCCAATCACATAAGTGTAGCGATCGAACAAACGATATTCATAGATATTAGTCAGTATCGACTGCAAATCTTGTATAAATAATTGAGTGGCTTGCGACCAATCTCTCCAAGCGACCCTACGACTAGACTCAAAACGATCAAATTCATTGTGAGAAGTAATTTTAATAGCAATTAAAAGTCTTCGTAGAGCTCCCTCTCTGGTTGGATAAATCGTCCAAAGATATTGTTGGGGAAAAATTTGAAGAAATTCAGTAAACTCATTAACAAATTCTAAAGTTCTTGGATCGACCAAATCTGCTCCTTCATGCGAAAGCGGTTCCTGAACGGGCAATGAATAAAGATGCCCGTGGTAGTCAGGAACTTTGCCAATCCCTATCCAGTAATCTCCGTAGGTTCGTCCCAAAATAATATCTTCAAATTCAAAAGTAGAGATGGGCAAAGAACTAGTTATGACGACTGGTAGGTTGGCTTGCTGACCAGGATGATCTAAGCAGAACTGTTCCCAATCTGCCCCACTAAAAATTAAATTATAGATTTCAAACTCCGTCAAATAGCCATGCAAGAGGTTAAGAAACTCCCAATAGTTTTGTTTAATCTCCTGGTCTGATGGCGGTTGGTTGAGTTGATTTGTCCAAGATCGACGGACACGAGTATCGCAAGTTTCTAAAAACTCTGTTTCTGGTATAACTTGAAATTGAAACAATTGTTCAATACTAAATACACCTTGACTATCAGCCTCCCACAAAAATGTTCTGAAGGGGAACTCCCATTCAGGATTCTCACAATTTGCCTCAGCTAATCTACTAGTAGCCGCTTCAAGGCTCGCAATAAGCTCTATATTCTTAGGCTTTGGCATTTGCTCGTCACAGTTAATTGAGAACTAACTCCAGAGGGATACGGTCTTGCTCCCTCTAAAATCTATCAGCCTAACGACCCCGTTCACCCGCCGCTAGTAACCTCTCGAAATCAATGAAGCAACTCTATACGGTCGGTGTGCAACGGGATTGTTATACTGCGTTTTCAATGACTACCAGATTATTCTTCTTCCCAATCACTTAAGACTGAACCATCAGGCATGACTGTCTTCGACTTGAAACATCCACCTAGTTCGGCTTCTTCAACCGTTGCACCTTGCAGATTAGCTCCAGCAAGTGAAGCTTCGTCTAGTACCGCATTCTGCAAATTAGCATTTTGGAGATTAGCCCCGTCCAAATAAGCCTCAGCAAGAATCGCTCCTTCTAAATCTGCTTCAATAAGAATTGCTTCACTCAGGCTTACCTGTTGGCAATTTGCCTTCCTCAAGTTTGCACGACTTAAATCGGCTTTATCGAGTCTTGCATCAAAAAGAATCGCTTCTTCTAGCACCGCATCTTGTAAATTACAGCCACTTAAATCTACTCCTGTCAGTTCAGCTCGGCGCAAGTTGATACCTCGTAGATCTGCATCTTCTAAAACGTCAGTGTCATGGAACTTAGCATCTTCAAAATCCCTTTCACCATTTGCATAGCGCCTTAGTAACTGCTCTACATTCATATTCAAATATCCAAGAATTTAGGCTATCTACTTTCCGAACGGTCTGACCCAAAAGCTGAGGTATAACGGCAAAATGCAGCGGCGGCAAGCAACCTCGAACTAATCACCAGCGGCTTTCAACCGTCCGCTGCCATGAAGTGTTGGGCGGCTGACGCACACTCAGAATTTATCTTATAAAAGGTAACAAACCAAATTCTTGACGGATATCTAAGAGAGAACGATCCAGCAATGGCTCAAACTCAAGAAATGGCAGCAATTTTTGACGATTGCGAGTTTTAAACCAAATTGGAATTAATTCTAGAATTACCCCAGGAAGCACCCTCAAAATTGCTCCATATAGCCAGAGCGATCCCTTTTCTCTGATCATGTCCTCGTACATCACATCAACGGCAGGAGAGTTTTTCATTTTCAAGTACGTTTGAAACGTACACTCACTTGTCCACCAAAATAGCGGCAGAATTTTTAGCTCATCGTACATTCCCGTGTCACAAGCATAAATCACATGCCCTACATCGTGCGCTCGCAAGATTTTGCCGAAGTCTGAAGGTTGTGTCGCTGGATCAGTGACGTGAGGATTGAGAGCATAGTACTCTGCCAGACCTTCTTGCAAAGTTTGAGTACTGTACTTGTCCATATAAAGAGGTTTTGGGGCCATATAGTTTCGATACGGTACGGTATCGTAAATTATAATAGCACCTATGAACGATGCTAAGAAAAAAACACCAGGAAGACCTCGTAGCGCAGTATCTCACCAGGCAATACTGAAAGCTGCGTTGGAACTGTTGTCAGAAGTCGGCTTTGAGGCGATGAGTATTGAGGCGATCGTCACTCGTGCTGGAGTCGGCAAGACAACCATCTATCGGCGTTACAGCAGTAAAGCTGAACTAGTTGCTGATGCAATCGAGATTATTCGGGAAGAGGTATTAATCCCTGACACAGGAAATCTTTGGAGTGATATAGATGCACTCATCGAGAATGCCGCACAAGTCACCCTTACTCCGCTGGGACGGCAGAGTGTCGCCATGATTATCGGTAGTGCATCGAGCAATCCTGGGTTTGCCCAAATTTACTGGGAAAAATATCTACAACCCCGACGACAATCCTTCGCTATTGTCATCGAACGGGCAAAAGCAAGGAATGAAATTTCAAAAGACTTAGACTCAGGTTTAATTTTTGACGCGATGAGTGGCATCATGCTATACGCATTGATCTTCCCGTCTACTGAATCTTGGACAGCCTATGTTCGTCGTGCCCTAAGTTTGCTGCTTAGATGAGTTTTGATGTAATTAGCTTTGAATACTCGCAGACAACCTAGATGTGCCGTCCCCACAGATAACATGAAGTCGCCCAACTAATACTTAGCTCTCACTTTGAGGACTAAGTAAATGAGTGCTAAACACCCTGAATTGCCCATGGATTAAACGTTGTGGGAATTTTAGCATACCCCATCTGAATAGGCTATATTTTAAAAATCCTGATATAGAAACTAAGCACAAAATCGCTCAAAACTTTATCTGTAAAGCATTCTAGTTATTTTTATTCGATAAAATCTGGTTGCTTAGTCTTCATCGTGGGATCATCACTTGTAAAAAAGGGATTTTATTCCTCACATAGAAGAAAGACACCTGGTTTTCTAAAGGGTGATGCCTAGAAGATTTTATGGCGTGAATTCCTTGGTCAACTCGCCTGCACTCGACAAGTGGCGATAGTAATGGCGGTCACTGCTGTTAAGCTAATCGTCATTCATGTTTCTTAGATGATCACCTTGCGGCAAGGGCTTCAAGCCTAGTTTTCTTCAGATCTCATTTCAGCTGATCGACTCGGAATTCATGCTCCATCGCACTTTGATTCACATTGTCCCAGATCTCAATCTCAGTGATCATTAACAGCTCCGTAGTTGAAATTTAGAATTGAGGAGTCAAAATCAAAAAACTCTTCTGGATTTTGACTCCTCAATTCTTGAGCCAGAGCCTACCGCATCTGAGTCAGAATCACCATGGTACTGAGAATCCTTCGATCAGCCATTGAGTTTTTGGGTAAGTAATTGATTCGTCAATTTAGGATCAGCCCGTCCACCTGTCTGCTTCATGACCTGCCCAACAAAAAAACCCAAGAGCTTGGTTTTGCCATTTCGATATTGCGCCAGTTCTTTGGGGTTGGCAGCCATCACGGTGTCAATGGCCGTCTCTAAGGCACCTGTGTCAGAAATCTGGGTCAGCCCCTTTTGTTCGACTAAGGCCAGGGGTGATCCGCCTTGGGTCAGCAGCTCTGGCAATAAATCTTTGGCAATTTTGCTACTGATTGTATTGTTTTCAATCAACGTCACCAGTTCTGCCAAGGCTGTTGGCTGGAGCGGAATCTCAGTGATACGAAGTTTCTCAGTATTCAGATGAGCCGCAATATCCCCCATAATCCAGTTGGCAGCTGATTTAGCATTAGCTGAGGCTGCAATGGTTGCTTCAAAATACTCTGCAACCGTGCGATCATCGGTTAACACTCGGGCATCATAGGCAGACAGCCCTAGATGGGTTTCGTAACGATGCCGCTTTTGTGCCGGGAGTTCCGGCAACTCTGACTGCCATTGATGCAGCTGTGTAGTTGAAACTTCAATGGGGGGCAGATCAGGTTCTGGGAAGTAGCGATAATCGCTGGAACCTTCCTTACTGCGCATACTAACTGTTTTCTGAGTACCTTCTTCCCAAAGGCGAGTTTCTTGAAACAGGGGTTCTCCTATCTCTAGTGCCTTAGTCTGCCGTTCAATTTCGTACTCGATCGCCCGCTGAATAGCATTGAAGGAGTTCATATTCTTAATTTCGATCTTGGTGCCAAACTTTTCCTGCCCCACCGGGCGCACGGAAATATTGACATCACAGCGCAGGGAACCCTCCTGCATGTTGCCGTCACTCACCCCTAAGTAGCGCACAATGCGGCGGAGTTCCTGGGCATACTCAGCGGCTTCTTGCCCCGTGCGGAGATCGGGTTCCGAGACAATTTCAATCAGCGGTACCCCGGCGCGGTTGTAGTCCACGAGGGAGTAGGTGGATCCAGAGAGGCGCGTCTCGCTGCTGCCTCCATGAACTAGCTTGCCCGCATCTTCTTCCATGTGCAGGCGGGTAATGCCAATGCGCTTGCGTACCGGATTGCCCGCTGCATCCAAGATCTCGATTTCTAGCCAACCATGCTCCGCAATCGGCAAATCGTACTGGGAAATTTGATAGTTTTTTGGCAAGTCCGGATAGAAATACTGCTTGCGGTCAAACTTACTGTAGGGCGCAATCTGACAATTCAGCGCCAACCCTGCCTTAACGGCATACTCCAAAACCTTCTGGTTCAGCACTGGCAAGGTTCCCGGCAACCCCATACAGATCGGGTCAATGTGGGTATTGGGAGTGGCACCAAATAGCGTCGAGCTACTTGAGAAGATTTTGCTTTCAGTATTGAGTTGGCAATGGGTTTCCAGACCAATGACCGCTTCGTACTGAGTTTTGGGGGGAACAGCAGTTGTCATGAACCTGGCGACAGAAGGGACAGAGCGATTGGAATCTATTTTAGCGGAAACCATCGCTGCCTCAAGGATAACCATGACCCGGCTCCTCCATGAGCTGGAGCATACAGGCAAGATCCAGCGATCGCGGCGATCCTTTGTTCTGCTCTCAAGCTCTTTGGAGAGGATGGGTATGAGTTCTCGATAGCTCCCCCTAACTTTCACGGAGGTAGAGGCTAGGGGGAAGCAGAGACCCAGGGTTAACACCCTCAAATGGCCGATCAAGATGATCTAGACGCAGCACTGGCTGGTAGATCGACGAGCCGGTATTTGTGATCTAAATCTTGCTAGAGTTGTTTGACCTGGCTGACTAACTGAGCCACCATCTCTTTGGCACTGCCAAACAGCATCACGGTTTTGTCCTGAAAGAAAAGTTCATTCTCCACCCCTGCAAAGCCCTTACTCATGCCCCGCTTGATCACAATGGTGTGATGAGCTTTGTCTACTTCTAGAATCGGCATCCCATAGATGGGACTACTGCGATCGTGGCGAGCGGCGGGGTTGACCACATCATTGGCACCAATCACCAAGGCAACATCCGTCCGCTCAAATTCTGGGTTGATGTCCTCCATATCGTGGAGTTGGGGATAGGGAACATTGGCCTCAGCCAGCAACACATTCATATGTCCTGGCATCCGACCGGCAACCGGATGGATGGCATATTTGACCTCCACCCCCAGTCTTTCTAATTGATCGGCCAACTCCCGCACCGCATGTTGAGCTTGAGCCACAGCCATGCCATAGCCAGGAACAATCACCACCGAGCGGGCATACCCCAGCATCATTGCCCCCTCTTCTGAGTCGATACTGTGAATCGGGCGATGGTCTCCGACCAGCCTTTGGCCATCGCCCGATTCACCTCTAGCCGTTGCCGTCCCTGCCGTTGCCCCCTTGCCAAAAGCACTGAAGAGAACATTGGTAAGGGAACGATTCATCGCCTTACACATAATGTCAGTCAAGATCAGTCCCGAGGCTCCGACCAAGGCTCCCGAAATGATCAGCATGTTGTTCATCAGGATGAACCCAGCCGCACTAGCGGCCAAACCTGAGTAAGAATTCAACAGGGAGACCACCACGGGCATATCAGCGCCCCCAATGGGAATCACAAACAGAACCCCCAAGAGCAGGGAAATGCTAACTAGTCCTAGAAAAATAGGGACATTCCCTGGACTGGCTAGCAAATAACCACTGCCGGCAAGAAAAATCACCACCAAGGCAATATTGAAGGGCTGTTGGAAGGGGAACGTCATCGGAGTGCCGCTGATCAGACCCTGTAATTTTGCAAAGGCAACCAGACTCCCGGTGAGGGTAATGCCGCCAATCAAGACTCCGAGAATCGTAGTCATCAGACTGTCAACGGGCAAGGCTTCGGGGGCACCCAAAGAATGCCAGAATTCACCGATCGCAACTAGAGCCGAAGCTGCACCGCCCAGGCCGTTGAGCAACCCCACCATCTGGGGCATATCGGTCATTTCTACTTTCTGAGCCATAAAGGTGCCGATGATTGAACCCAGGAGAATACTCACCAGGATCATTTCGTAGTTGAGCACCTGCTGATTCAGCAGTGTCGCCACAATGGCGATCAACATCCCAATGGCGGCCAAGAGATTCCCTCGGCGAGCGGTGGCGGGTGAACCTAATTTTTTCAAACCCAGGATGAACAAAGAGGCTGCTGCCAAGTAACTGAGTTCAATACCCGTAGGGAGAAAATCACTCATCCTCGCGACTCCTTCTTCTTAAACATTTGCAACATCCGATCCGTTACCAAAAAGCCACCGACCACGTTAATGGTTGCCAGAACCACTGCAATTAAGCCCAGGATGACGGTTAAGTTCCACTCACGAGCACCCGCAACCAAGAGGGCTCCAACCACCGCAATTCCTGAAATGGCATTGGAACCAGACATCAGTGGTGTATGCAGGGTAGGAGGGACTTTATTGATCACCTCAAACCCCACAAAGGAGGCCAATACAAAGACAACCAGGCCTACGATTAATTCATCTGCCATTGTTTTTCCCTTATTATGCAAGCGACGGTCAAAGCCTGATCAACTTCTGACTTCTGATGTTTGCTTTGCGGCTAACTCCAGAGCCTCCTGGATCCGCTGGTGGCGAATACTGCCATCGTGGGTAATACAAGTGCTATCCACAATGTCATCACTGAAGTCCAGGTTAATGGCTCCCGCCTGAATCAGATATTGCAACAACGTCAGAATGTTCTTGGCATATAATTGACTGGCATGAACCGGCATGGAAGCTGGGAGGTTGATCGGCCCAATCAGGGTGATGCCATGACGCTGGACATCCTTGCCCGCTTCTGTCCCTGCACAGTTACCACCTTGCTCGGCAGCCAGATCCACAATTACAGACCCAGGTTTCATCGCCGCTACCATGTCCTCGCTGACGAGGAGGGGGGCTCGTTTGCCAGGGACTTGTGCCGTGGTAATCACGACATCTGCAAGTTTGACGTGCTCGGCAATTACTTCTTGGGTACGGAGCTTTGCGGCTTCAGAAATTTCTTTAGCGTACCCCCCCGCTGCCACGGTCTCTTCTTCCAATTGGACTTCAACAAACTTAGCCCCAAGGCTTTGGACTTCCTCTTTCACCGCCGGACGAATATCAAAGGCTTCCACTAAAGCTCCCAAGCGCCGCGCCGTGGCGATCGCCTGTAACCCTGCAACTCCCGCTCCTAAGACAAACACCTTGGCCGGTGCAATGGTTCCGGCTGCGGTGGTTAACATGGGGAAAAACTTAGGAAGGGCAGCGGCGGCAATCAACACCGCTTTGTATCCAGCAATGCTGGCCTGGGAAGAGAGGGCATCCATACTCTGAGCCCGGCTGGTGCGGGGGATCATCTCCATACTCAGGGTGGTGACCTTTCGCTCTGCTAACCGTTGTACCAGATGGGGATCGCCTAGGGGGTTAATGAAACTCACCAGAACACTACTCTCTCGTAGCAGATCCACTTCATGCTGCCCATCTTCCCGCTCCCGGGGGGGTCTGACCTTGAGGACAATATCAGCCGCTTGCCACAGATGGGTGCTCTCTTCAAGGATGTGGGCACCCGCTGCCTCGTAGGCGGCATCCGAGAAATAGGCACCCTCTCCTGCTCCCGCTTCCACCCATACTTCTAAGCCCTGTTTGACGAGCCGAGCTACGGCATCGGGCACTAAAGCAACTCGCCGCTCTCCAACTTCAATTTCTTTGACGACAGCTATTTTCATAAAGGCTCCTGGGACTTGTTCGTAACAATTCAGCTAGCGACGAGCTAGATAGCAATCCACCCAAGTTCTGCCCTTGAGTTGAGCAACCGTTCTCAGCAGTCAAGTCTCAAGCCTGTTTGGAATTCGGAGAGTCAGCCATATAACGCTGGTCATGGCATTGAGTTCTAAACGAACCTGACTCTGGGAATCAGTCTGAGATCTCCCTCCTTGGACTGCCATTGGGATCAACGGAAGCATCTCCTGAGTGGAGCTGAATCAGTTTCGTTGGAATAATGAATCTAGCAATTTATCGCAACTTAGTAGAAGAACTAAATCAAATGTTCCTAAATATGCCGGGGTTTTGCAGTTAATCCAATCTCTCGAACATCCTGACAATTTTGCCAAGGACGGAAGTCAAATTCGGCATCCAAAATAAACCCACCTAGTTGATCATTGCTGTAGGCATCCTAGATTGATCCCCAAACAGCCCATCATATCTTTACCTTATCTTATGGATTGATTCATCCCCATGGGCGCCTGATCCGACAAGCCTTGCCGGGAGTCTTGGGAGCATTGTGCTGATCTGCTGACAATTGCTGTGGCAGAATGAAGCGGGAAATACGACCAGTTAGCCGAAGAAAGCACAATTCTATGACGAAGTTCATTTTTGTAACGGGCGGCGTGGTTTCCAGCATTGGGAAAGGCATTGTTGCGGCTAGCTTGGGGCGACTTTTAAAGTCTCGGGATTACTCGGTTTCTATTCTCAAGCTAGACCCCTACATTAATGTCGATCCCGGCACCATGAGTCCGTTTCAGCATGGAGAAGTATTTGTGACGGAGGATGGTGCTGAGACTGATCTGGATTTGGGACACTACGAGCGCTTCACCGACACATCCATGTCTCGCCTCAACAGCGTCACCACGGGTTCGATTTACCAGGCGGTGCTGAACAAAGAACGGCGGGGAGATTACCACGGGGGAACGGTACAGGTGATCCCCCACATTACCAATGAGATCAAGGAACGGATTCATCGGGTGGCCAAGGACAAAAATCCCGATGTGGTGATCACTGAAATTGGTGGCACGGTGGGCGATATTGAATCCTTGCCCTTTCTGGAGGCAATTCGGCAATTCCGTAAGGATGTGGGGCGGCGCACGGTGCTGTATTTGCATGTCACCCTGATCCCCTGGATTCCGGCGGCGGGGGAAATGAAGACAAAGCCGACCCAGCACTCTGTGAAAGAATTGCGCTCCATTGGCATCCAGCCGGATATTCTGGCCTGTCGGTGCGATCGCCCCCTGCAACCAGGGCTGAAAGCCAAACTCTCTGAGTTCTGTGATGTCACAGAGGCTTGTGTGATCACAGCCCAGGATGCCACCAGTATCTATGAGGTGCCCCTGATTCTGGAACAGGAGGGTCTAGCGGAACAGGTACTCGACATTCTGCAACTGGAACAGCGTCAACCCGATCTGCGGCAATGGCAAACCCTGGTGGAGCAGCTGCACCGCCCTAAACAACGCCTAGAAATTGCGATCGCAGGGAAGTACGTGCGGTTGAGTGATGCCTACTTATCAGTGGTCGAAGCCCTGCGCCATGCGGCTCTCGCTATCAGCTGTGAGGTGAATCTCCGCTGGATCAATTCGGAAGACTTGGAAGCCAGCGACGCTGCCAGCCACCTCGAGGGGATTCATGGCTTGCTGGTACCGGGGGGCTTCGGCATTCGGGGGGTGGACGGGAAGATTGCTGCCATTTGCCATGCGCGGGAACAGCAAATCCCGTTTCTGGGCCTATGCTTGGGGATGCAATGTGCTGTGATTGAATGGGCACGGCATGTTGGTCAGTTAGGGGACGCCCACAGCGCTGAATTTGCTCCCGAGACAAGCAACCCGGTGATCAACCTGTTACCCGAACAACAGGATGTGGTGAATCTGGGCGGAACCATGCGCTTGGGACTCTACCCCTGCCGACTGGAAACCAACACCCTGGCCTTCAATCTTTACCAGAAGGAAGTCATCTACGAGCGGCATCGCCATCGTTATGAATTCAACAATGCGTATCGGAATCTGTTTCTGGAGTCAGGCTATACCGTCAGTGGCACATCGCCGGATGGCCGATTGGTGGAGATCATCGAGCTACCCAGTCATCCCTTCTTTATTGCCACCCAATTTCATCCGGAGTTTCAATCCCGCCCCAGCAATCCACATCCCTTATTTCGTGGCTTCGTTCAGTCGGCGCAGCGATACGCCGATCGCTCCTCTGGGAAATTACCTTTGGCTACGGACAGTGCCAGTTATGAGGCGATGGGAGAACTGCGAGGAGCTTCTTAGCACTGCTTTGCCCCTTGACACTCTGGCACATTGGCTGCAACTCCCTTGGCCGCAATCAGGAGTCTCAAGGTATCCACCTCTAAAAAGAGGTCAAATGGATGTTATTGAACTCAAGAACTACCAAAAACACTGCGTTGCTTATCCCTACTTGCTATTCTTCTCCTCCGACTTCAGCTTTACTTTATAAATTTTTTCTCGGAAATGATCCTGGATCAACTTGAAGTATCTACTATGGGAGCGGAGATACCTTCCCTAGCCTCTTTTACCCCCAGATATCTACTTCCCTAGACATTCTCCCTATATACTGGGTTCATACAATGTGGTGGACGTCTATGAAAGCGCTTGTCACTCTCAGTGTTGTCACAGCCAGCGCGACGGTTGCCCTCATGGCTCCCGCATTGGCTGGCGACATCCATGGCGCTACTGGACGGTTCTCCCCCTCCCGGTTTGTCACGTCTCCAAGGGCATCCTTGAGAGAGGTTTTCGTACCAGACACCAGCGTTCCTGTACCGCCATCTTGGCGACTGATTTTGGCGGATGGCCCCCCTCCTGATGACAAAGGTACCCCTGGAAATCGGGGAGGCTGTGGTGCTAATGGCTGTGGTGGCTATCGCTCCCAGCTTCCTCCCCCTCCAGATCCCGTCAGCAATCGGACTGAGTGCCGCAGTGCTCCCTGTGGGATTACCCCCCCACCTCTACCCGCAACGGGGGAAACCCCTGACAGTCGAGGCCGGGTGGTGGTGATGCCATTCTTAGAATCTGCCCCCCTAGCAACTAGTTCCTGGAGCTTGGAGCAGTCTCTATCTCGCACCCTGGATAGATTTTCTCTGTCCCAACCTACTCCCTGGGTGTTGAAGATGCAGGATCAGCCAGGGGTTCCAGAATCCTAATGTCAATAGCGGTCACCGCTCCATCGGGTGCAATGGTGCTCAAGGGCGGTTCCATGGCTGAAGCATTGCCAACCACGAGGGTTACCAGTTCTTCTGGCTGGAGATAGGTTTGAGCTACTCGCTGAATGTCAGCCACCGTTACGGCCTTGATACCCTGCTGATAGCGAAAGATAAAGTCAGAGGGGTAGTGGTAGTGTTCGTACCAGAGCAGACGCGATAGGGTTTGACTGGGCTCCTGAAAGTTAAACACAAAGGAATTTAAAACAGAATCTTTCGCCAAAGTCAGCTCTTGGGCACCGATGGGAGTCTGACGGATCTTGTCAATTTCAGCGCGAATCCCCTGGATGAAAGGCACCGCAGTTGTGGATCGGGTTTGTCCCCCAGCCAGAAACAGTCCGGGATAGTCATACCGAGGACTCCAGGCTGCATAGACAGAATAAGCCAGTCCCTGGCGCGATCTCAATTCATTAAATAACCGCCCCCCATGTCGTTCAGTACCTGGTTCATCACATCCAACGCTGGATAATCGGGGCTATCGAACTGCCCTCCCAGATGCCCCATTTGCACATAGCTCTGGGTGAGTTGGGGTTGGTTGACCAAAAATAGCCCCCCTGGATGGGCGGGAGAGACGGTGGTTAAATCCGCAGGTAACTGAGCCGGAGGCAAGGGTAAATGGGGTTGCCAATCTCCCAACTTCTGGGTAATTAAGGAACGAAGTGCTTTGCTGTCAAAGTCACCGACAATGCCCAAAATCATGGTTTGGGGTTGAAAGTAGCGCTGGTGGAACTGCACTAAATCGGGGCGATCAATCGCATCAAGGGTGCGATATTCTATGGTGCGACCATAGGGACTAGTGGCACCATAGATCAACTTCTGAAATTCTCGCTGGGCGATCGCCTCGGGGGTATCATTGCGTCGAGCAATCCGGCCTCGCAATTGTGTCTTCGCCAGCTGAATTTGTGCTGGGTCAAACGCAGGTTCCCGAATCACCTCTGCAAATAAACCAAAGACTGTGGTGAGATCTTCACTCAGGCTGGTAAAACTAGCCCCTCCGGCACTGTTCCCCATCAACGTTTCAACGGCGGCAGCCCGCTCCTCCAGTTGCTGGTTCAACCTCTCTACGGGATGGTGCAGGGTGCCACCACTGCGAATGACTTGACTGGTGAGTGCCGCCAGACCAACTTGATCCGCTGGTTCGAGGCGATCTCCCACTTGAAACAGTGCCAGCCCATTCACCAACGGCAGTTCATGATCTTCGATCAGGTAGACCGTGATCCCATTGGCCAATTGCCAGCGGCTATACCGGGGAATCTGCACCGTCGGTAAGGTCGGAAAGATGAGATCGGTATAGTGTTTGGCGGTGGTGGCGATCGCCGGCTGACCACTCGCCAGCAACCAACTCGCGAACAACCCCAGGAATGCCAGCACAAGCCCCACAAGGCGGGGTCGGGAACGACGATTTTGATGCATGGGAACGACTGGGATCATGAATCTGTTGGCAAGAGCCGTCCAATGGTACGGTTTTGAACCTGGAAGGTCGACCTGGCAACCCGCTGAATATCCCCTGGGGTGACGGCGGCGATCCGATCCAAATCTCGAAATACATGCCGCCAACTGCCGGTTTTAATCTCATATTCCAGCAATAACTGAGCCATCCCTGGATTGGAATCGAGGCGGCGGAGCAGGGAGGCTCGGACTTGAGTTTTCACCCGCCTTAACTCCTGTTCCGACACTGGCTCTGTTTTCAAGCGCTCCAGCTCTATCTGGAGCGCGACTGCTACCTCTTCAACGGTGTGTCCCGGTGCGGTCTGAGCCGAGAACAGCATCAGGCTGGGATACTTGTCCCCTGGGAAACCGCTGGAGCCCTGGGCAGCGAGAGCGACTTGCTGCTCGGCCACCAAGGCTTTGTAAAGGCGAGCGCTGCGGCCACTGTTGAGGAGCTGCTCGATTAAAGTGTAGACCACTTGATCGGGATCATGACTGTCAGGGATGTGATAGCCCTCCAAATACCAGGGTTGAGACGCGAGGTGCAGGGTCACCTCCCGAGGGGCAGTTTGGGGAGGTTCAACCACGGTGACCGCCGGGGGGACAGGTTTGGCCGGATAGCGCCCAAAGTAAATCTCAGCCAGTCGTTTCACCTCCGTGGGGTTGACATCTCCCACAACGGCGATCGCCAGGTTATTGGGGACATAATATTGCTGAAAAAACCGCTGTACCTGTGGCCGTGTCAGCTGCTCAATATCCTGGGTATAGCCAATCACGGGTCGGCGATAGGGATGCACTCGATAGGCCGTCTGCAAGAAAGCTTCGATCATTTGCCCCAGGGGAGCGTTTTCCGAACGGGTGCGGCGTTCCTCCAGAATTACGGCTTTCTCTTGAAAAAATTCTCGAAATACAGGTTCTAGAAACCGCTCGGACTCCAGGGACATCCACAGCTCTAACTTATTGGCTGGGAAGCTATAGAAATAACGGGTTGCATCCACGGTAGTATTGGCATTCAGTCCCACCCCCCCTGCTTGTTGCACAATCTGCCCCATTTGATTCTGCTGCACATAGTCCATAGCCTGGGCTTGGAGGGTCTGGAAGCGATCTTGCAGCGGGGGGAGGGCTGCGGTCTGCTGCTGAGCCTTGGCCTGCTGGATCTGATCAAACAAGCGATCCAACGCCGCCAAGAGGGGGGCTTCAGCGGCGTAATCGCGGGTGCCGATGCGGGTGGTACCCTTAAAGGCCAGATGTTCCAGATAGTGAGCCACTCCGGTTTGTCCGTTCGGTTCATTCACCCCGCCCACATTGGCATAGGTCACAAAAGAGACCACCGGAGCCTGATGCCGCTCCAGGACAATAAACTTCAAGCCATTGTTCAGCCGAAATTCGGTGACTCGCCGGATGACATCCTCCCAATAGGGTTGGATCGAGGGGATTGGCGGTTGTGCCAAAACAGGGTGGGGGCAGCTTCCCCACAGGAGCAGAGTCAGCAGACAGATTGCTAACAGGCGATGCCACGGGTAAGGAATGGGCATCACAGAGGGCAAGGAATTGGTAATGAGATCGTTTTTTTGAGGATTATCTTCCAGCAAAAGTGGCCGGAGGGAAGCAGTAACTAGGGGGTGAGATGGAGGCATATTGAGGCAGAGCAGCTAGAGATGCGGACAGCAGAAGGGTTGCCTCTATTTAAGTTAAACCGAATATTTGCCAATGAGTGACGGTTCTCCAGACAGATCCCCGATTTCCACCCCCAAATTAGTACCAAATTAGTAAAAGTAGGCTTTAAAATTAGCCGTCGCGATCGCACCTTCCAGCAAAATGTCGAGAACTTAGTTACACTGAAGACACAATAACTTTACATTCATCCTATCTGTCTAAACTCCTTTTTATCAGTGTGATTTCTACAGATCACTTGATCACACCCTGATAAATTCCTAAATGTGAGGGCACGTATGATCTCAATCTCCCTACATCTTGAGGTCTTTTCTATGCTCACACATCAACCCCTACAAAAAGATTGGTGGAATTGTCCTGTTACTGGCTCGGATGGCTTGCTAGATCAACTGATTAGCAGACAGAGAAGACAGTCTGTACCTGAGAGTAGTCTTTTACTGCATCATAAACTCCTGAGCAAGGCTGAGAATTTTGCGGAGATAACTCAAAGCAAGGACAGCAATAGATTTTGCAATCAGGAATTTATTCTACTGGTTAAGATTAAGTATCTCTTGGATAAGAATTTGGGCACATACGCTGGATTGAGCAATTTTATTAAATTCTTCGAGGTTGCAATTGCCGCCAAAGATGCTTTTTTTAAGATGGAGCAATCTGAAATGCATTATCAGGGATTTCAGCAGCGGTTGTTCTAACAGTTCATTGAAGATCAGCTAGCGAAATACAAGAATTTTACCCATGACAACCATTTGGCATTTCGGGAAGAAGTAGACAACATGCTACCGAGGTTTCTCTCAGGGATGAAGACTGAGGATGGAAAGTCGGCTCTGGAAGGCTATGTTCAACAAGTAAACCACATCGCAGAACACGAACTGGGCCTGACGCTACTTTATTTATTCAAGTCAAAGAACTTGGAAAGCTATACAATGCTAAGAATTATAGCCAACTTACTTGAAAATCTTGAATATCAAGAGCTGCCTAATTTCAAGACCTTGCTTGATTTGGTCAAAATCAATTGGAATGCCTTTTATAGCCTCGGGACAGTGATTGGAATTCCTGAGAAACTCAATACCCTGAGAACCCACACCAAGATCGTTCAATATTTTGTCCTTTTCAGACGGCACCAAGTCTCTTTTAGCGAGTTCAGTAACCTACTTAAGACTTTGAGGCAGTGGTATCGGTGTTATGAGAGTATTCTTGAAATCAGGCAGAAGTATCCAGCCAGTGAATATAAACAACTCCAGGAATTCTCCCTGAGAATCCCTGGCGAAAAGATTTATCTTAACTATCAGAAGGTATTAACCGATCAAAATACTAAGTATACGTACATCGATTTTGGATAATTCCCCATCTAAGTCAAGAGATTGCTGCAGGTTTCTGACTGGAACCAGTAACTTCTGTTCTCTGGTTCTCTTCTGGCAATATCTTCAATATGCGCCGAATGGGAGGTATAGACCCGACTGCCTAGCACAAGTGTCTGAAAGGCTTGTGGCGCCGTATTTTTTCGGAAAAGGTGAGCTGACATGAGAGGCTGAAATTTGCGTCATTTCAACGTCTAGACGATGTTAGCCACCACCTGCCTCTATGATCAAGTGCTGTCTTTACTGCATCAATACAGTCAACCGCACGATCTGGGGCACCTGAAAGCCCTCACTTGGATGGTAAAGACCCTGGTGTCTAGTGGTCGGTTGAGCTGCCTACCGGAGTGGGAGTCGTATGTGCCCAGTCGCGCCCGTCAGGCGCAAATCACGGAACCAGGAAAAATGAGAAGCTCCCCAGGAGTTGTATCTGCGGGATATTTGTTGCATCATGTAACAAGCTCTTTCCCAAATCGGGATTTTAGAGGACATTTGTGAACGATTAACCTACTATTCAGGAGCATGGTTGCAATGTCTTTAACCGATACTCAAGTTTTTGTGGCCTTAGTTGTGGCTCTATTGCCAGGAGTTCTAGCATTTCGGCTAGCCACCGAGCTGTATAAGTAATCGGCTATTAAATCGCTACGGAGCCTGCCCTGGGTTCTGTGATCAGCGGAGTTAGTGTCTCTTTAAGATTGGTTTCCAGCGGTCACATCAGCCCATGGTGTGCCCTTGGAAGATCGCCAGGGTAGGTTCCCATTGTTACTGACCCTTGTCCTCCTATGAACGCGCTCTTACCGTCGCCCCAACCCCATCAACCTCCCCAAACGCCCCGTGCTCTGCCTCGCCAGCGGCGGCGTCATCAGCCTACCTATCGGGGACGCACGCTTGAAGTTGCCGCCAAACTGGGTGTCAATTTAATGCTGGGAACGGTTGCCGTGATGACGCTCGTTAACTTGCTACCCTATGCACAGACTCAGGATGCAAAGTTGCAAACCATGCGTCAAGAGGTGAGCAAAACAGAAGCGCGGGTGAATCAACTAAAAGCCGACTTCAGTCAATACTTTGATCCCCAGCAGGCTCGGGTGATCATGCAGCAGCAGGGGTACCGTGTGGATCCCCTTCAGTATCAGATTGTCTGGCTTGGAAATCGGAACGCCCCAACTTCCCAGCCATGAACCCAAAACCACTAGCTTGATACAATAACGAGGATGCGCCCCATCCCCTCCTCGCAACTGGGAGGATATGTTAAGACCTAACTCGGTTGCTGTGTAATCCATTTTTTCTTTGCTAGTGATACCCCGGCTTAACATCACGCTATGACAACTGCGATCGCCTATCCCAATGCCCCTGACGTTTCTGCAGAGGATTATCTAGTTCTCGGCCTTGCTACTTGCTTTGTCAAAGAAGATGGCCAAGTTTATGAAGTGAAGGTGGTTGAACCCATTCCCTCAGCAGCTCTGGAAGCATTGATCAAAGGAATTCCCACCTCCTATGCTCGGGCCTGTGCTACCACCCTCGGTGCAGTTTTGCAGGGAGAGACCTTACAAATGCCGATGGACTTTCCTGCCGATGCTCAGTTTTGTGAGGATTTTGCCTACCGAGCTGTTGCTGCCGTTCGTACCTATCGGATTCGCCCCGTTGCCCAAGCCCACATTCCCCTAGGCAGTAGTTACCAAGACTTCAACTATTCAACGGAGCGCAAGCGAGTTTTAAACGCCAGTCGTGTGGTCAAAACTGAAGATAACGTTAAGCAACATTCCTATACACACCAGGTTCTTTAGGGCAACCTCTCAGAATCGGCATTTAGCATTCTGAGAGGTTGCCTGACTCACCAGTGTCGCTAAATATCACTCGATTCGGAGCCAGAATGGGGTGAATTGGCGGTGTTGAGGTGTCGGCTCAGATGGATCGTCATCTGCCTGTTGTGGAAATCCCTCGATGCTTCGTTACAACTTTGTGGATTTTTCCAGTATTCTCATCTCATGGACGCAATATGGCGATGACTGATGAGGGGTTCCCATGGAAGGCAATAATCTAGAGTCCAAAAACACGAATACAAAAAGCCCGTTAGAGCTAGCTGAGTATGCCTCCCTGTTGCTCTCGGTTGCAGGAACAGTTGCTTCTGCCCTCACCCAGCAAGCTGTGCTGGCAGCTGCGCCTCTGAGTCTTTCACTGATTTTGAATTTAGCCAATCGTCGTCGCATCCAAGCATTGCCGCCGTTGGCTGCCCCCGCCGCCCTCTTGGCCGAGCCATCTCCACTTACAACCGATACTCCATCTCATGCCGTTGCCGATCTGGTCAGAATTCAAGAGCAAAGTTTTTTATTTGCAACGCCAAGACACCAGTCTTCAAGAAACGGTCGATAGCTTGATGCAGCAGTTGCAGGGTCTGCCAGCCTCAGGGGCTTTATCGACCATGGAAGAAACTGTCTCCCAACTGTCGCAGGCGATCGCCCAATTACAAACCAATTCTCCCCTGGACCCGGTCTTTGATGTTGCAGTGGGAGGGAACGATTGGCAGGAGCCCTTGCAGGCCTTAGAGGTGAAATTAGAGCGAGTATTGTCAGGCATCCCAACTGAGCTTGCCCCAGCGGATGATTGGCATGCAGCCTTTCAGCAATTGGAAGCCAAGTTAGAAAATACCTTGGTCAGTTTAGCGCCGACCGTGGATGACCCCTTTGCCCCGGCCTCTGACCCAGCCTGGGGGGATGAGATCAAATCCCAAGTGGTGCGTGCCGAAACCAGCATAGGTACGGCTCTAACCCAACTGGCTGCCATCCAACAACAACTGGAACCCCTGGCAGCCCTCCCCGCTCAGGTGGAATGGTTACAGGGGCAGATCAGTGTCCCAACTCCCCCAGCAATGGTCGATGTCACCGCCTTGGTCGAGGAGGCGGTGCAGCAAAAACTAGCAACGTTGGAACCATCGGTTCCCAAGGCTGACCCTAGTGAGGCCATCGGCTCCTTACAAGCCCAGGTGGAAATGTTGAAAACACAACTCGATAGTGTTTCAGCCAGTCTTTCTCAGGGGCTGGCGAATTTGCCTCATCTGGTGAGCGAAGCCATTGTCAACCATCCATCCACCCCCTCAGCCCCCTCCCCAGCGACGGGTGATTTAACGGCACCGGTAGAAGCTGCTTTGACCCAGTTATCGGCAGAGATTGCCGCCATTCCCAATCTGGTGGAAACGGCGGTGCAAAGGCGCATTGAAACCATGCACTCTGAACTAGAGCTATTTCCAGATATTCCAGCCACCTCTGCTCAAGCGGATGATACACCGGATTGGGATTCGCTGCTGGCAGAGCTGGAAATTGACCCCAAGGGTTAAGCCCCCTCAACTACCGGATGCCAGTTGTTTGCCAAGCAGCCCTCGTCACCCTGGCAACCCAGGATTTTGCGGTTGTGGTTGAGTTTTATCAACATCTGCTGAATCAGCAACCCCAACCCCATACGCCCCAACGTTATGCAGAGTTTCAGCTGGCTGGCCTGCGTCTGGGAATTTTTCGCCCCCGGAGAGAAGATCAAGGAGAGTTTGCGAACAGCTGTCAGAGTTGTCTGAGTTTGTGTTTGGAGGTGGAGAACCTTGAGGAGGCGATCGCCCACCTCACCCAACTAGGCTATCCACCCCCCGGCGAGCTGATCACGGCTGCCCATGGGCAAGAAATTTATGCCTATGATCCCTTGGGTAATCGACTGATTTTGCATCAACCACCCAACTAAGAAATTCTCCCAAGGATGGGAGCTTATGAATCCGTTATCAAAGGCGATGAACTGAAGCTGATGCCTTCTACCTTGGCTTCGGCTTGGTGGGCGATCGCCCGCAGTTGATCGACGGTGTGTGGGTCAGCCGTTTGCCACAACCCCCGCTGATGGGCTTCTAACAGACGTTCTGCCATATCCCTTAACGCCCAGGGATTATGCTGCTCAATGAAATCTTGCACCGCTGGATCGAATAAGTAGGCGGCGGCGACTCCCTGATACATAAAATCCTCGACACAATGGGTGGTGGCATCGTAGGCAAACAAATAATCCACGGTGGCTGCCATTTCAAAGGCACCTTTATAGCCGTGCCGCATCACCCCTGCAATCCACTTAGGATTGATGACCCGTGATCGGTACACTCGTCCTAGTTCTTCCTGCAAGTGCCTTACTTTGGGGTTGGCAGGCTGGGAGTGATCCCCAAAGTAAACCTGGGGATTTTCACCCCGAATTGCCCGCACAGCAACGGTTAAGCCACCTTGAAATTGGTAATAGTCATCGGAGTCGAGCAGATCATGTTCCCGGTTGTCCTGATTATGGAGTACCACCTGCAGTTGCCGCAGTCGCTGTTCAAAGGCTTCCGGAGCCGCAGCTTCGCCTCCTTGGGCGGTGTAGGCATAGCTACTCCAGTTGAGATAGGCACGGGCTAAGTCCTGGTCATCTGTCCAGTTTTGGGCTTCGATCAACCCTTGTAACCCCGCCCCGTAGGCACCCGGTTTGGAGCCAAAGATGCGGTAGCGAGCACGGAGGGCGGCCTGGTCAAGGGAGAGTCCAGCCTCATGCCACCGCCGACTTTCTTGCTGGACTTGAGCTGCCAAGGAATTCTGTTCCGGGGGTTCGTCCAGGGCTGCCACCGCCTGTACCGCCTGATCAAACAAGTCAATGAGATTGCTGAAGGCATCGCGAAAGAAGCCGGAAATTCTCAAGGTGACATCAACGCGAGGTCGTCCCAGGTAGGACAGGGGGAGAATCTCAAAGTCCACGACCCGCCGCGATGGCCCATCCCAAACCGGCTGCACACCCAACAAAGCCAGGGCTTCTGCCAAATCATCGCCTCCGGTACGCATGGTTGCGGTTCCCCAAATGGAGAGCCCCAGGGTTTGGGGATACTCTCCGTGTTCCTGGGTATACCGTTCAATCAACACGGCGGCGGCTTTCCGCCCCACATCCCAGGCACTTTCGGTGGGGATGGCTCGAATATCAACGGAGTAAAAATTCCGTCCCGTGGGCAAGACATCAGGTCTGCCTCGGGTTGGGGCTCCCGATGCCCCACTGGGAATATAGCCCCCGGCTAAACCGTGGAGCAAGTAGTGTAGCTCCTGATCAGTGTGTCGTAGTGCGGGTAGTAGTTGTGTCTGAATCCAGCGCTGGGATAGATGCAGCGCCTCGGTCTCGGAAGCCATGGCGGGGAAGCCCTCGCCATCCGCTAACAGGGAGTCTACAAGCTTGGCGGCTGCTAGTTCCAACGCCGCGATCGCATCCCCTAGAATCTGACAGTCCGGATGTCCCTGGGCGGCTAATTGCTGGCGTTGCACGTCAGCAAGGGCAACCCCCATGTCTGCCGTTAAGGGATCCAAGTCTAACCCCCAATCCTGGGCGATCGCCCGGGTGAGTCCTGACTGGGCTGGGTTGGGATGACGGGCGATCGCCACCACCAGATCCCGGAGTTGCGACCCTTGGGGACACTGGCCAAAAATATGCAACCCATCCCGAATCTGGGCTTCCTTCAGCTCACAGAGATAACCATCGGCAACGGTAATCCAGTCTCGATCTAGTGTCCAGGTATCGGTGTCAGCGGTGGCTCCATGGGCGGGTTGGCGGGGCTGGCGGTGCTGTAAATCCCGGTGGAGATTGGCCTGTCGCACCAGTTGGCTCATGCGATCCTGAATCACAGAAACCCTGGTCGGATCAAGGCTTTGAGCTTCGTAGTATTCATCAATCAGCTGCTCCAACTGCTGTAAGGGGCCGTAGAGTTCAGCCCGGGTCATCGGCGGGGTGAGATGATCGAGAATCACGGCCTGGGCGCGACGCTTGGCCTGGGAACCCTCACCGGGGTCATTGACGATAAAGGGATAGAGGTGGGGTAAAGCTCCCAATGCAACCTCGGGATAGCAGTCAGCAGCCAGGGCCACACTTTTACCAGGGAGCCATTCTAAATTGCCGTGTTTACCGACATGGACGATGACGTGGGCACCAAACCCATGCCGGAGCCAGTGATAAAAGGCCAGGTAAGCCGGGGTTGGTTCTAGATCGGGGGCATGGTAGTTTAAGGCTGGATCAATGTCATAGCCCCGGCTGGGCTGAATGCCAACAAAGACATTTCCCAGTTGCAGTCCCGGAATTGCGATGTCTGCCTTGGGGGTACACCGATCTCCCCAGCGATCGCGGATACCTTGGTGTACTGTTGGCGGCAGATGGTCGAAATAAGCTGCAAAGGCGGCGATCGGCAGGGTTTGCTGGATCGGACGCAGGTCGCGCCCTTCGGGGTCATTGGTCAGGGTGGCTGTGAGCTGCTGGATCAAGTCCCCTCCCGTGGGTGGCAATGCCTCGATCTGGTAACCAGCCTGCTGCATTGCCTTCAGCATCTCCACACAACTGGCAGGGGTATCCAGCCCCACTCCATTCGCCAGTCTGCCGTCTCGGGTGGGGTAGTTTGCTAGGATCAAGGCCACCCGTCGTTGGGCAACGGGGGTTTGCCGCAGCTTCACCCAATTAGCGGCCAAATCCGCCACAAACTGAATGCGATCGCCCATGGGGGCATACCCCACCACATCGGTTTCTAAGTCGGCATTCCAGGTTTGCACCGCCTTAAACGAAACGGCGCGACTGATAATCCGCCCATCCACTTCTGGCAGCGCCACATTCATCGCCAGATCCCGGGGAGAGAGCCCCTGGAATTGACTCGCCCACTGCTCCACCGTGCCGCCACTGAGGATCACCTGTAAAATCGGCACATCCAACTGCTGCCAGAGGCCGACTTGGGGGATGGCGGTTTCCAAACGGGCCAGGGAAAAACTCGTAGCGTTCAGCAATACTTGAATGGCCTGACCATCCTGGGGTTTGGAAGTAGGTCAGCAGCTGTGCCTGCACCGCTAGATCGCGCAAGGAGGAGACATAGACAGGAATTGGATCGAGCTGATGCTGAGCTAGGGCGGCACAGAGGGCATCCATGGGGGCTGTGTTCCCCGCTAAATAGTGAGCGCGATAAAACAGCAGCCCGACGCGGGGCTGGGATGGTTGTTGCTGGGAAGCGGGCCATGGATAGAGACCCACCCGAGGCACCCCTTGGGGGGCAGGGGGGTGATAGCGAGTTCCCAGGCAGGTATCGGCTAGAAATTGCAACCCATGGGTGAGGTTCTCGAGACCCCCTTCGGTGAAATACCGCCAGAGTTGGTGAGCCGCCCCGAGGCTGGTGGTGGAATGGCTGAGCAGATCGGGGTCAGGGCGATCATCCCCAGGCAAAAGCACCAAGGAGGCTCCAGTTCTACCTACCAGATCTTTGACCACCTCAAGGCCATAGGGCCAGTAAGCGCGACCTCCCAACAGGCGAACCACAATCACCTGGGCGTGCTGGAGCACTGTCTCTGCATAGGTATCGATCGTCAGTTGTTGCTGAAGTTGCAGCAAATTGACCACCCGGAGTGCCGGAAAACCATGGGGTAGGCGAGACACCGCCTGAGCCAGGGTTTGAATATCAGTATCGGCAGTGGTGAGCAAGATCAGAGGGGCGGGGGTTTGTTCAATAAAAATCACCCCAGCTTGATCCGGGTTCCAACCTCCGGGAGTGGCGGCAAGACGGTGCATAGTAATACCGTTTTAATCGGGGGCAGGAGGGCGATAGCGTTCACGGATGGATTGTGTGTTTACCGAACCGCTGTCTGGAAAGACGGGGCTTGAATCCCGTGCTTTTGATCAAGGGGAGTGATAAGCTCAAAAAACCTCCGTGCTTCTCCCGTAAATTCGAGGCATGACATTCGCCGACGCTGAATTTTATCCCCCTGTCTCTGTTTGCCAACCCGTTGAAGAAGCGCTACGTCAGCAAGTAGAGCAGGAGCGACTCCTCAACCAAGTTACCACCCAGATTCGTCAAAGTTTGGAGTTACCTGTAATCCTGGAAACTGCTGTGCAGCAAGTGCGGGATTTTTTACTGGCAGACCGCCTGGTAATTTACCAATTTGATACCCAGAGTTCCACCCCATCGACGGAGACCTCCCCAGGGATTGCCAACTGTGCAGGTCAGAGCCGGGAAATTGAAGGATTGGGCGGTCAGGTTACCTATGAAGCGAGAGCCTCCCAGGGGATTATTACCGCACTGCATTGGGCGGAACCAGACAGCTGTTTTGTCCGGGTGCCGCTGTGTCGGGAGCGTTATCACCGGGGCAGCACCCTGGCGATCGCCGATACAGAACTCACCTATGCCAACGTTCCTTGTTTAATGAATCTGCTGCGCCAGCTACAGGTGCGTGCCAAACTCGTCGCTCCGATTATGGTGCAGGAATCTTTGTGGGGGTTACTGATCGCCCATCAGTGCTTTGAACCACGGGAGTGGCAGCCCACGGAACAACGATTTTTACAGCACATTGCCGAACACCTGGCGATCGCCATTTACCAAGCGCAGCTCTACGCTCAAGTTCAACAGCAGAAACAAACCCTCGAACAGCGCGTCATTGAACGCACCCAAGATCTCCGGGATACCCTACTAGCTGCCCAAGCTGCTAACCGTGCCAAAAGTGAGTTTCTGGCGAACATGAGCCATGAACTCCGCACACCGCTCACCTGTGTAATTGGCATGTCAGCCACCCTGTTGCAATGGTCATTGGGGCAACTGAGTCAACGCCAACGAGACTTTCTCCAAACCATTCACAACAGCGGCAAGCACCTGCTAGAACTCATTAACGACATTTTGGATCTGTCCCAAGTTGAGGCTGGCAAGATGCTGCTGAATGTCAGCGAATTTTCCCTCACTCAACTGGCCTATCAAAGCCTCCAAATCCTGAAGGAAAAAGCTGAACGCAACCAGGTTACCCTGGCGTTAGAAATTCAGTCTCAGCGGTTCGAGATTGATGCTCCCGAACCGCCCCCCACCCTGAACTTCGCCGCTGACCAGCGGCGGGTACGGCAGATTCTCTTGAATTTGCTGAGCAATGCGATCAAATTTACCCCAGAGGGCGGCCAAGTGATCCTGAGACTGTGGTCAGAAACCAACAAGGTCGCCTTGCAGATAGAAGATACGGGCATCGGCATTCCTGAAGATCAAAAAACCCCTGCTGTTTCAAAAATTTCAGCAGCTCGATACCTCCCATGATCGAGAATATGAAGGTACGGGACTGGGACTGGCGTTGACCCAGCAGTTGCTAGAGTTGCACGGTGGCTGGATCGAAGTTGAATCTACCGTTGGTGTTGGCTCTGTCTTTACTGCCTGGGTTCCGGCCCAACTCCTCCCTGCTGCTCCTCTAGCCTTTGTGAGTGCGGGGAATACCCAGGGGCAAATAGTCTTGATTGCCCATCAAGAAGAAACCGCCAAAATCATCTGCGATCTGCTGACCACTGCGGGATATCAGGTGATCTGGATCATGGATGGACTCAGTGCTGTCGCTCAGGTACAGTTACTTCAGCCCCAGCTTGTGATCTTAGAGATGCAGCTCTCAGGTGCGGATGGGACGGAGGTAATTCTGCAATTACGCAGGACGCCCCTTGCCAAACCCCTCAAGATTTTGTCCCTCTCCCCTCCGGATGGCTGCACCCATCCCTGCCACCCCCTGACCGTGGGAGCCGATGACTATATGAGCTATCCTTTCCAACCCCAGGAGCTATTCCACAAAATTGTCGCTTTGCTCGCACTTGTCAATCCTTAATATTTGTATTCTCAACAGACAACTGGTGGGCGATTGGTATTTCCCCGACGATCAATCCACGCTGATTTTGATTCTGGATCCCCCATGGCTGATTCGAGGCAACTTCTCAACACCCTACACCACGGTCTGATTGTTTCCTGTCAAGCGCCCGTTGACTCCCCGTTGCACACCCCCCCCGATCATTGCCGCGATCGCCCAAGCAGCGGTCAATCAGGGAGCGGTTGGTGTGCGGATTGATACACCTGCCCATATCTCCCGAGTTCGACAGCAAGTGAGTGTCCCCATCATTGGCCTCTGGAAGCAGCAAATTCCAGGTTCCGAAGTCTACATTACGCCGCAGTTTCACCACGCTCAAGCGATCGCCGAGGCAGGAGCCGATCTGATCGCGATAGATGCCACCCTGCGATCGCGTCCCCAGGGCGAAACCGTTGAATCCCTGATCCGCCGCATTCACCAAGAGTTAGGGAAACCCGTGATGGCAGATATTGATACCCTGGAAGCCGCGATCGCCGCCGAGACAGCAGGTGCGGATCTGATTGGCACCACCCTCTATGGCTATACCGCCGCAACCCGGCATCTAACACCACCCGGTTTTGAACTGTTAAGCGATTGGGTGCAGCAGGGGCACATCCCTGTCATCTGCGAAGGGGGCATTCAGACGCCTGCAATGGCACGGCAAGCCCTAGAGTTGGGTGCCTATGCGGTGGTGGTGGGAACCGCCATTACCGGGATTGATGCCCTCGTCAACGCTTACTGTGCTGCCCTGCGTCAGCCTGTTTAGCAGTAGATCGACACGCAGGATGGGAGGTGAGCCCTGGGATTTGCTGGAGACTCGTCTCCCAGGCACCTGCAACCCCAGGGAATGCTGCAAAACTCCAAAGTGAGAATTACGGCCTGGTTGGTTCCAAAGCTTGTGTAGTCAGCTAAGGTCATAGTAGAATTAACGTTTGTGTCGAATTAGAGTCAGTCCATGCCCAAACTCAAGACTCGCAAAGCTGCTGCCAAGCGTTTCCGCAGCACGGGTAGCGGCAAGATTATGCGCCGCAAATCCATGAGGAACCACCTGCTACAACACAAGAGTGCCGCTCGGAAGCGCTCCCTCTCCCATCCAGCTTTGGTGGACGAGCGAGATGCTGAGAACGTGCGCCTCATGCTGCCCTACTTATAAGATTTTGAAGGTCTCAGGTAACTATGACACGGGTCAAACGCGGTAACGTTGCTCGTAAACGCCGCAAAAAAGTTCTCAAACTTGCTAAAGGGTTCCGGGGTTCTCACTCCAGCCTATTTCGTACCGCTAACCAGCAGGTAATGAAAGCCCTGCGGAATGCCTATCGCGATCGCCGGAAGCGGAAGCGAGATTTTCGCCGTCTGTGGATAACTCGCATCAATGCTGCTGCCCGTCTCCATGGTCTCAGCTATAGCCAATTGATAGGTCAGCTGAAAAAGGCCAATATCTTGATTAATCGTAAGATGCTAGCTCAGTTAGCGGTGATTGACCCTGCAAGCTTTGGCAAGGTGGTCGAACTGGCTGCCCAATCTGGGGGTTAAGCTGGGCGGCTCATCACCGTTTCTCCTCATGTCATCGGTTTATCGAGCCATGGGGCTGCACATTGATCCTTACTCAGTGACATCTGATTACGAATTGTTCGGGTGAGCCAGCGTCAGCAGGTCGCCAACAGGAGTCCTTGATGTTCATCGTCAAGGATATTTTTTTATCTGGAGGCGTTTTTAAATGGAGGCTTTCCCAACCCCCTCGGCCAATTGTTGCGAGTGGATGTTACTCCGTGATCACCATTGGTAACTCCGTAGTCACGAGCTTACAGTATGATGCAGTTACGGCAGCATCGCTGCAATGACCCGCTAGCAAGCAATGGTTAGCTTTAGGATAGCGCGCTCAATTTTGGGGTTTGCCTGGATGGTCGTTTATGGATGAAATTTTACCCGTTATCTACCTGGGAATTTTGTTGGTTTTGCTGGGAGTCGCTGCTTGGGCGATTTTGCAACAGGTACTCAAAACCCGTAAGACTGAAAGTACCCTCACCGAGCTCCAGCGGAAACTCAGTAAAGAGAAGGGAACTGCCCAAGACTACTTTGAACTAGGCACCATCCTTTTAGATAAGAAGATTTATGCTCAAGCGATCACTCAGCTCCAGAAGTCGCTGAAAGCTGAGAGTCTGGACACGGCTACCGATGCTGCTCTGGTTTACAATGCCCTAGGGTTTGCCTATTTTGCCCAAGAACAGTATGACTTGGCGATTCGCAACTACAAAGAGTCGGTGAAATTAGTGCCGGACTATACGACCGCGCTCAATAATTTGGGCCACGCTTACGAACGCAAAAAACTCACCAGTCAAGCGTTAGAAGCCTATGAGCAAGTCTTGGCTCTGGAACCCAACAATACCACTGCTAAGCGCCGAGCTGCTTCGTTGCGGAAGCTGGTAACCCCTGCTGCTTGAACGGTTTATCTTAGGCTGGGGATGCTAGATCGCTCACGTTTCTGCAGTTGGACAGCCAAGCGGCACCAGTATCTAGCTCTCCCCCAAGAATGGATGATCGTTGCGGGGCAAAGTCAGGTATTTTTAGAATGATTTGGCCTTTGTGGAGTTGCGGTTGCCTGCCGTTCCATGGTTCTGAACTTTTACCCCGTCTACCTATGAGAATTCTTGTTACGGGTGGAGCTGGCTTCATTGGTTCCCATCTCATTGATCGATTAATGGCTGAAAATCATGAAGTCCTTTGCCTGGATAACTTTTACACCGGACATAAGCACAACATCCTCAAGTGGTTAAGCTCCCCCAACTTTGATCTGCTCCGCCACGACATCACTGAACCGATTCGTCTGGAAGTTGATCAAATTTACCACTTAGCCTGTCCGGCCTCACCGATTCACTACCAGTACAACCCGATCAAAACGGCTAAAATCAGCTTTTTGGGAACCATGAATATGCTGGGGTTGGCGAAGCGAGTCAAGGCTCGGATTCTGTTGGCCTCCACCTCAGAAGTTTACGGTGACCCGGATGTGCATCCCCAGGCAGAGGAGTACTGGGGCAATGTCAACCCCATTGGGATTCGCAGTTGTTATGACGAAGGCAAACGAGTTGCTGAGACCCTTGCCTTTGATTACCATCGCCAAAATGATGTCCAGATTCGCGTGGCGCGGATCTTTAATACCTACGGCCCCCGGATGCTAGAGAACGATGGTCGGGTCGTCAGTAATTTTGTCGTGCAGGCGCTGCGCCATCAATCTCTGACAGTGTATGGGGACGGTTCTCAAACCCGCAGTTTTTGCTACGTCTCAGACTTGGTGGACGGCCTGATTCGGTTGATGAACGGGGAACACACTGGCCCCATCAACCTGGGGAACCCAGATGAATACACGATTTTACAACTGGCAAAAACCGTGTTGCAGATGGTGAATCCAGATCTGACCATTGAGTTTAAGCCCCTTCCCCAGGATGATCCCCGCCGCCGCCGCCCTGACATTACCCGCGCCCAATCCTTTTTGGGCTGGCAGCCAACGGTACCGTTGCAGGAAGGACTGAAACTGACGGTTGAAGACTTTCATGCCCGAGTCAGTCGGGAGGCATGCGCCCCGAAATCCAGCAGTGCTGCTTCCACCCTGGGTTCTTAGCTACTGAAACGATTCATCGCTTGTCTTGAGAAGGATTGTCCGTTATGCGTGTTTGTGTCATCGGTACAGGATACGTCGGTCTGGTTACAGGAGCCTGCCTTGCATTTATTGGTCACCAGGTCATCTGCGTTGATAACAATGAAGAAAAAGTCAAATTGATGAAAGCCGGGCAGTCTCCGATCTTTGAGCCTGGCTTATCTGAGATTATGCAGGCGGCTATCCAATCCCAGCGTATCGAATTTACAACCGACCTGGCAGCCGGAGTCAAGCACGGCGAGATCCTGTTTATTGCCGTTGGTACCCCCGCCTTACCCAATGGCGAAAGCGACACTCGCTATGTGGAGGCGGTGGCTCGGGGCATTGGTCTCCATCTCAATGGGGGCTATAAGGTAATTGTGAATAAATCTACAGTGCCCATTGGTTCAGGAGACTGGGTGCGGATGATTGTTCTGGATGGGGTGGCCGAGCGCCAGCAAACCCTGGTGACCGCGACTGATCTGGCCTCGGCCTCGGCAGCTCCGGTGGAGTTTGATGTCGTCAGCAACCCAGAGTTTTTACGGGAAGGCTCTGCAGTATTCGACACCTTTAATCCCGATCGGATTGTCCTCGGTAGTAATAATGCCCGGGCGATCGCCCTGATGGAGGAACTCTATGCCCCCATTACAGCTCGTCAGATTCAGGTTCCCAGCCATATTCCAGTGGAGATGCTCCCCCCCTCAAGGGCCAATTCCAGTAGTGGTAACCGATCTCAGCTCTGCGGAGATGATCAAGTACGCTGCCAACGCCTTTTTAGCTACCAAGATTAGTTTTATTAACGAGGTTGCCAATATCTGCGATCGCGTCGGGGCAGATGTAACCCAGATTGCCAAAGGGATTGGCTTGGACTCGCGCATTGGTGGCAAGTTCTTACAGGCTGGCATCGGTTGGGGGGGATCTTGCTTCCCCAAGGATGTAGCGGCTCTGATCCACACTGCCGACGATTATGGTTACGACGCTCAACTCCTGAAAGCAGCGGTTAGCGTTAACCAGCGCCAGCGCTTGATCGCGGTTGAAAAGCTCCAGCAGGTCTTGAAAATTCTCAAGGGAAAAACAGTGGGTCTCTTAGGACTCACGTTTAAGCCCGATACCGATGATATGCGCGATGCCCCCTCTCTCAACCTGATTGAACAGTTGAGTCGCCTTGGAACCAAAGTCAAAGCCTATGATCCGATTGTCGCTCAAACAGGGTTGCGCCACGGGCTGTCCAACGTGTTGGTCGAGACCGATCCTGAACGGTTGGCCGATGGATGCGATGCCTTGGTGCTGGTTACTGAATGGCAACAGTTTCGCACCCTAGATTACAAGACAATGGCAGCCTTGATGACCAACCCAGTGATGATCGATGGTCGGAATTTCCTCGATCAAGTTGCCCTCGAACAGGCAGGCTTCCGCTACCTGGGTATTGGTCGCTAACCGACAGGGTGCAAACCCACACCCCAGCAGGTAGAGGCTGCCACCGAATTCAGGCCGCCAATGCTCCTACCTGCTCCCGAAACTGGGTCACTGAAGTCTGTCGCAGCCAGTCAACTTCTCCTGGGCTAAACACATGGCGGGGCTGGGCACTAATCAGCGCCAAATAATCACCTGTCGAGCAGCGAACCAGGAGGGCTGACTGAGCCTTGAGGCGAATTGTGAAATACTCCAGCCCCTCTAAAGCAAAGGAAGATGCCAGCATCATCCGTAATCCAATGGCTAAAAATATGCTTTGGACACAGTCTTGATCCTCTACGGTGTTGCCCAGACTATCTATGCCTTGAATCAACAGTCCATTTTTATCAAATAACATTAAACCCAGATGGCCCGATGGAGATTTACCTACCGATAACTTGATCCCTGGTGTTTTCATTGCTGGTTTTGTTAGAGTTCGTCGTTTTGCCTTAAAAAGTTTGATTTTGAAGGAGCTGCCATCTAAAATGTTCATGAAATGTTTGCAGCCCCAGGTTTTGCTAATTATACAAAAGTTGACGTTTTGTGCATAGTTTTTTTAACTATTCTTGAGCTTCACAAAAATTTGTATTGAGTGAAATCTAGCGGGGATCAAGAATCTGTGAATTTTGACCTGTGGGCAGCTTTCCAAATATAGTCATCGCCCGAAAATCTTGTGAGATAGCCAGGACTTACTCAAATCGGGTGGCTTCTGGACTTTTGAACACTACATATAGTATTTAAGGCCAGGTTCTAAGTACGATGAAACTAGTCTCTGGGTAAAGTTCCCAGGATTCAAAGCCGGGAGTGCATCGGCAAAACATGAACCAGACTCCCGGCTGTGATGGTGAAAGATTGACCTGGCTCTAGTGGAGCGGATACCCCTGGCTGCATCACAGGCAAAACTGCTAATCCATTTGTCCCCGCTAAATTAATTAAGTTGCCAGAACTATGGCTGCCCCTAGCCAGTTCAAACCCATAGCCATGCTCGTGGCGATACAACCGCCCCCAAAGATAGGTCTCCCGCTGACCATCACTGAACAGGTCTTGCGCCGTATAGGCTGGGATAAAGGTCGGCGTCCAGGGCGCAACCAGACCCGAGAGTTTGCGCAACGCTGGCTGCACAAATCGCCAGAAGGTTACCAGCGCTGAAACTGGGTTTCCGGGCAAGCCAAAGTATAAAACGGGAGCCTGGGGAGAAGCCCTCGGGAAGGTAGCAACGGTCAGTGGTTTTCCTGGTTTGACCGCTACCGAGCGGCAATGGATCTGCCCCAGTAAATCTGCTAAGACCCGATCCACGTAGTCGTAATCCCCAACGGAAACCCCACCGGAGGATATGACTAAATCTGCACTGGCAACTGCATCGGCGATCGCTGCTTTCAGGGCCACTGGATCATCGGGCACAATTCCCAGGGGGTATCGGTTCAGCTCCACTCTGGTTGACCAGCGCGGCTAGGGCAATTTGATTCGAGTCCACAATCTGACCAGGCTGAAGGGTCTGGTTAAGGCTGACCAATTCATTTCCAGTGGAGAAAATGGCGACCCGTGGACGACGAAAGACACTAACCTGAGCACATTGCGCCGCTGCCAGCACCGCCAGATCTGGTGCGGTGAGTTGGGTTCCCACAGACACCAGGCAATCTCCCTGGCGACAATAGCTACCCTGGTACCGCACAAATGCTTGCGGTCTAGGTGTTTGCAGAATCTGCACCACCTGTCCCTGTCGCTGCGTATGCTCCTGGATCACAATCGTATCGGCTCCCAGAGGCAACATCGCCCCGGTAAAAATTCGGGCACACTGTCCGGGTTGCAGGGTGCGGGTCGGTAGCTTTCCGGCGGGAATTTCCTCAACCATCTCCAAGGTCACGGGATGGTCAGCATTGGTGGTCTGGACATCGGCAAAGCGCACTGCATAGCCATCCATGGCGGAATTATCCCAATGGGGAAAGTCAAGCTGGCTGATTGCTTTCTCAGCCAGAATCCGTCCGGTCGCATTGGTTAGATTCAGCATTTCGCTGGCCGATGCTGGATCAAGGGGGTGTACCAAACCCAAAATCATGGCTTCTGCTTGTTGAACTGAAAGCATCGGCAGAACCTGCTGCACCGCAAATAATTCTATTCTCAGGGATGGCAGCCTCTTTGGCAGCTATGAGCCTCCCCGCAATCAGAAGGCCATCTAGTCAAATCACAAGATTGGCTGGACTCACACTGATGGCTGAATCAGAGCGAAAATAGAGACAGTCAACCGTCCATCTTCAGGAACTCTCGGTTCCCCGTAAATTCCCATGCCCTCAGTCTCCTCCCCCAAAAATCTGGAGTTTATGACACCACGTTACGGGATGGAGCCCAACGGGAGGGACTCACCCTATCCATTGAAGATAAGCTGCGCATTGCCCGACAGTTAGACAGTTTAGGGGTGCCGTTTATTGAAGGGGGCTGGCCCGGTGCCAATCCCAAGGATGTGCAGTTCTTCTGGCAATTGCAAGCAGCCCCCCTGCAACAGGCAGAGGTGGTTGCCTTTTGCTCCACCCGCCGACCTCACCACACCGCCGCTGAAGATCCGATGCTGCAACCCATTCTGACAGCAGGAACCCGCTGGGTGACCATTTTCGGTAAGTCCTGGGATCTCCAGGTAACGGAGGGTCTGAAAACCAGTCTGGACGAAAATTTAGCGATGATTCAGGACACCCTCGAGTATCTGCGATCGCAAGACCGACGGGTGATCTATGATGCTGAGCACTGGTTCGACGGCTACAAGCAGAACCCAGATTATGCACTGGAGACCCTAGCCACGGCGATCGCCGCTGGGGCAGAGTGGATCGTCCTCTGCGATACCAATGGGGGCACCCTCCCCCACGAAATTAGCCAGATTGTCGACTCCGTGAACCAGCAATTCCAATTCCTTGGCACTGAAGGGGTTGCAGCTCCCCAGACTCCCCTCCTGGGAATTCATACCCATAATGACTCGGAAACGGCAGTGGCAAATGCACTGGCAGCGGTACTCGCCGGAGCCAAAATGGTTCAGGGGACGGTGAATGGATACGGTGAGCGCTGTGGGAATGCCAACCTCTGCTCTGTAATTCCCAATCTGCAACTGAAGTTGGGCTACGACTGTTTGGCAGCGGATCAGTTGGCGCAGTTAACCAAGACCAGCCGCTTCATTAGCGAAATCGCCAATCTGGCCCCCGATGAACATGCGCCGTTTGTGGGGCTATCCGCCTTTGCTCATAAAGGCGGGATCCATGTCAGTGCTGTGGAGCGAAATCCCCTCACCTATGAGCATATTCAACCTGAATCGGTGGGCAACCTCCGCCGGATTGTGATTTCAGATCAGGCTGGATTGAGTAATATTCTCGCCAAAGCTCGGAGTTTTGGTCTGGAACTTAGCCGCCAGGATCCGACCTGTCAGCAGCTGTTACAACGGTTAAAACTCCTCGAAAATCAGGGCTACCAGTTTGAGGTTGCGGAGGCTAGCTTTGAACTCCTGATGCGAGAAGCCCTAGGACAACGACAATCCCTATTTGTTGTCAATGGATTTCAGGTGCATTGTGGTGTGACCGAAAGTCCAGCCCTGCGCCAAAGTCACTGTTTTGCCACTGTGAAAGTAACGGTCAAGGGGGAGGATATTCTGGAAGCCTCGGAGGGCAATGGCCCCGTTGCTGCCCTTGATGCAGCTCTGCGCAAGGCATTGGTGAATTTTTATCCGGCTCTGGCGGATTTTTACCTCACAGACTACAAAGTCCGGATTCTCGATGGGGCGGCGGGGACTGCTGCTAAAACCCGCGTCCTGATTGAGTCCAGTGATGGGCAGCAGCGCTGGACAACCGTTGGAGTTTCTCAAAATATTCTTGAAGCCTCCTATCAGGCTGTTGTCGAAGGTCTGGAATACGGGTTGCTGCTGCAAAAGTTCCCCCACCCACTGGAGGCAGCGGTACTGATTCCTCCCCTCCATCAAGAAGTCTGAACACTTCGATTTTCCCAAGTAATTGATCATGGGGTTCTGTGGGTGATCAAATCCCGAATCTCCAGAGCAGTTGCAGGGGCAAGTAAGATTCCATTGCGGTAATGGCCAGTTGCCACCAGGATATTGGCATAGCCAGGCAGGGGTTCAATCATCGGAGCTGGTCGCCCCACCGGGCGGGGACGAAGACCTGACCAAGTTTTGAGAATCGTTGCTGAGGCCAGTTCCGGACAAAAGGCGATCGCCCTAGACAGCATCCCATTTAAGGCATTGGGATCAGGCGTAGCCACAGCTTCATCCTGGGGAAATTCCACCGTTGCCCCGACCCAGCACTCCTGAGGACTCAGGGGCACAAGATGCACATCATCAGTGGTGATCACGGGCTGGGGAGTCGGCCACGCCGAGGCTAATCGCAGGTGCATTGCCTGACCTAAAACGGGTTGCAAGGGGAGCGATCGCCCCAGGCTGGCCGCTAACTGGGTAGATCCCAACCCTGCACTCAGGACTAACCAATCTGCTGCCAACGGGGTTGGGGTGTTACACCCCGCTTCCCCCACCTCTACCTTGAGGGTTGCAGCTTTAGTAGGAGTCGCTTCCACCCCTAGAACTCTAACGCCAAACTCAAATCGTACCCCCCGTTTTTGGGCACTGGCGACGAGTGCCTGGGTTAAAGCTACGGGATCAACCTGCCGATCTTGGGGGGAGTAGAGGGCCGCTGTCCAATGAGACCGATCCAGTTGGGAGTATTGGGCATGAACTTGTTCAGGCTCTAGGAGTTCGAGCTGCCAACCCTGGGCCGCCCGAGCAGCGATTAGGTGCTGCCACTGGACACGTTCCCTGTCACTTTCACAGCGTTTCAAAATTCCCTGCCGATTATAGGGAATCCGCAAACCTGTGTCAGCTTCTAGTTCTGGAATCAGCGTCTCATACCGTTGCAAGCTCAACAGTCGCCGTCTCAGCGCTGCTCCCTTCAGCTTTTGGCTGATCACTGCCATCAGCACCCCCAGTGCTGCCGCCGTTGCCCCCTGCACCGGAGGGTGGCGATCGACCACCGTCACAGCAAGACCAGGCACTCGGCTGAGTTCATAGGCGATCGCTGCCCCGATCACCCCACAACCAACAACTACAATGTTTGTCATTCTGGGTAGAGGGGGAAATATGACTCCCCAGGGTTTTAGAAATTAGCGCGACGGAGAAAAGGGATTAATGCCCCATGAACCTGTTCCGGCCAATCTTCCTGAGGGTAATGCCCCACCTGATCCAGGGTCACGATTTCACCCCCAGCCAACCCACTGGCAACCTGTTGAGCCATACTGAGCGGCAGCCACGGATCTTGCAGCCCCCACACCAACAAGGTGGGTTGTTGCCAGTGAGTAAACCCCGCAGTAATTTCAGCCATCGCGGTCGCTAATTGTAAGTGCCGCACCGTTGCCAGTAAGGCACGTCCTGCCGAGGAACTGGTCAGAAAAGGCCGACGATAAACATCTAGGGCGGCATTTTGCACCTGATAAGGCCCCCCCCCTTCCAGGGTGCGATCCACTAGCAGGGGATCTTGGGTGAGCATGTCCCCGATCAGTGGCAGCCCCAGTTGTTTAATTTTCCAGGGCAATTTTGCGGTGGGGGTAATGGGGGTATTCAGGATGACTAACCGCTCAATCTGGTCAGGATGGCGCAGTCCATACTGGAGCCCGACAGATCCCAGAAAGCCTTGAACCACGAGGGAAAACCGCGAGAGTTCCAGCACCCCTAGAAACGCAGTCAATGCCTCAATAAATGCTTCGGGGGTGTAGGCAAAGTCTTGGGGTTCCGGCCAGTCGGAGTAGCCAAAGCCAATCCAGTCAGGAGCGATCGCCCGAAATCCCTGTTTGCCTAACTCCGGCAAGATCTCCCGCCAACTGTAGCTCTGGGAGGGTAACCCGTGCAACAACAGTACGGGGGATCGCCCATTGGGGGTTTCTGGGATCACCTCCCGGTAAAACCACTGTAGACTGCCCACTTGAACCTTATATTCGGCGATCGCCACCATGTTCCTCAATTTGGGGATCAACCCTGGTAAAGCACTTCCGTTGTTTGAGCTTACCGTTCCCTGGGATCTGGCAGCAAGCCATGCCTGAGGTTTGACCGACCCAGCTACTTGTGTTAATTTTTGTGATTTACGATATTTTGTAGTTTTGAATACAGAATTTTTCTGATATTCTTATTTTAAGAACAAAATAAAAACCTGTTATCCGAGAAGGAGCCTGTCATGTCTACTGAGCAACAAGCCCGTGCCCTCATGGTTCGTCACCACCAATTAGTCAAACACCGCGAACAGTCAATGCTGAGTCGAGTTGCCTCAGAAGTCGGGATGCCAGCAGAAGCTGCTCATTTCTGGAACCACATTCAAGGTAAGCCCCAGTCCAGCTTTCAGCAAACCTATGATCGCAGTCACTCCACCATGAGCTAGTCCTTGTTAGCTCTGCTGAGACGGCGCTAGGACTGCCAATCTAGGACTACAAATCATGGTGGATATAGAAAAGGGCGTGACAGATCTGTCACGCCCTTTAGATTTAATCTTTTTAATGCCCAACTAGTTAGCAGCTTCCATACCCCGAAACACCGGGGAGAAGCCACTGTTAAACGTTGTGCTCTGGTTATAGAAAGCACCCACCAGGTTCGCTCGTTCTAAAATCGCACCACTCAGATTGGCAGATTGGAGACTGGCAACCCCCAAGTCAGCCCGCAGAAGGTTGGCTCCACTCAAGTTGGCACTTGTCAAATCAGCATTGATCAGAATCGCCCGGTAAAGATTGGCATTAATGAGGTTGGCTCCATTGAGATTGACGGCACTCATGGTTGCATAAGCCAGATTTGCCTGCTGGAGGTTTGCCTGCCGCAGGTAAGCGCCCAACAGGTTCGCCCCCGACAGATTCGCACCACTCAAATTATTGCCAATCAGATCGGCACTGCTGAGATTAGCTAGGCTCAGGTTGGCACCCTGCATATTCGAGCCTCTTAGCCCTGCACCGCTCAAATTCGACTGGGACAAATTCGCGCCACTCAAATCGAGTCTGCCTAGATTTGCATAGCTGAGATCACAGTTGGGACATTGCTTGGAAGTTTTCAAGCGTTGCACATCTGCAGGATTAAAGGCAGAGGCCATCGATGCCCCAAAGGTCGCAGTCCCTAAAAGGGAAAGAGCCAAGGTCAGGATGGATCGGGATCGGGTTACCATAAAGCCTCCGAAAAAGCGCCAAGCATGGAACAAGACCTGCACAGAATTGCTGGGGAAAATGGATGTTCTTGAATACCTATGATTCTCAGGCATTCACCTTAGGAATTCTCTAGGGATATTAAAAAAGCCAGGAAATCACCACAGCTTCATTTTTGCACTTTTACCCCCATTAGGACAGCACTTTGAGCAATTGATAGACGCGCATCTGAGCAGCCTTGAGCGCAGCTCTTGAGCGTACCAACTTACAGGGAATCCCAGCATCCTTGGCCAGGTAATGCCCTAGTACTTTTCCAATCGCTTATCCAGAAAATCATCCCATCCAAAGTTGACAAACCACTGGGCGGGATCGCCCAACGGCTTAGGTTTGGGGGATCCGCTTCAAAGCGATCGCAGCAACCAGCGCCAGGGTGCCACCCACCAAGCCTAGAATCAGCCATCGACCAAGATGCCGTCCCTTCCGTTGGGCAATGATGGCGGCAATGCCACCTAGCAGACAATGTAAGTTCAGCAGCAGGTAGAGAGTGGCATCAATGGGTAAGTCTGACATGAAAGTAGGTGGAGTGCAGCGTGTCGGTTAGCTTAGAGGGCTCTTCTGGAGTTACAGTAATAAGTAAAACTAATCAGAAAAGCAAGCTAGTAGTCTAGCTCGAACGTGATCGACGTTAACAAGGCCATCAGCTGGATACCTCTAGTCTGCTAGATGGTGCCATGCTGTTCTGGTTATTTGTAGTTTATCTTTCCCCATGCGAACCATTGCCGAGATTAATGACAAAATTAGCCGTCAATGTGCGGTTGCCTGGACGGTTGAAGAGCTGAAGGCGCGGGTCATAGAGGTTGGGGTCACCCAGGCGGCAAGGGAAGTCGATATCATTGCCACTGGCACCTTTGAACCCATGGAATCTTCTGGGGCAATTATCAACTTGGGCCATACGGATCCTCCGATTAAGATCCGTCAATGCTGGATGGATGGAGTACTGGCCTATTCCGGGTTTGGGGCGGTGGATCTCTATTTGGGAGCCACCCAGGTAGCCGAAGAGGCAGAGGAGTCACGGGCTTGGGGTGGTGGCTATGTGATTGAAAACTTGATCGCTGGCAAACCTGTGCATCTGCGGGCGTTGGGGCAGGCAACCGACTGCTATCCCCGCACTGCCTTTGAAACCACGATTACCCGTGACTCGATTAATCAGTTTTATCTGTTTAATCCCCGGAATGTCTACCAAAATTTTGTTGTCGGAGTCAATGGCGGCGATCGCCCGCTTTTTACCTACTTAGGGCCGCTCCAACCCCGATTTGGCAATGCGGTTTACTCCAACCCTGGTGCCATTTCTCCCCTGATGAATGACCCGGATTTACAACTTGTGGGGATTGGCAGTCGCATTTTTCTAGGGGGCGGCATCGGTTATGTCGCTTGGGAAGGAACCCAACATTTCCCCTTGCAAAAACGCTTAGCCAATCGCACCCCCATTGGTCCCGCCGCAACCCTGGCGCTGATTGGCGATGCAAAACAAATGAGTCCCCAATGGGTCAGGGGATGCTACTTCAAAAACTATGGCCCTTCGTTGATGTTGGGGGTAGGCATTCCTCTGCCGGTGCTGAATGAAGCAGTGGTGGCTCACAGTGCGGTTTTGGATCAAGATCTGGTGGCACCGATCGTAGACTTTTCCATTCCTCGACGGGTACGTCCCACCTTTGGATTGATCAGTTATGCCAAGTTAAAGTCTGGTCGCATCACCCTGGAAGGGAAGAGCGTGCGGGTGGCTCCCCTTGCTAGTCTCTACCTCTCGCGCCAAGTCGCTCAAACCTTGAAGGACTGGATTCTGGCAGGCAAGTTTCTCTTGAGTGAGGCCGTTGCCCCTCTACCCTGCGATCGCGCCTTCTTACCCCAGGATCTCGGCGGTTCCCAATTGACAATGGATTGAGTCTATTTCCAAGCCGGACAGATTCGATATTCCCTTTGTTTCACCCCTGTGAGTACTGGAGGAACAGCGTGTACCAAGCAAAGCCAATCATGACAGCGATCGCCATCGGAGTTTTGATCCTAATGGGACTCATCGGCGGCAAATTCGTCGCAGCTTCGACCCTGAATTTTCCCTATGCTTCCATCCGTGACGATTGTGCTCCCTGGGATGGGGCAGCCGTGACAATCCGCTTGAGCCAACGTCCTGATCACTGTCAATTTACTCACTACCCCGCGATCGAGATTCGCCTCTGGATGGGTCGCAACGAATTGATGCCAAAGCTTCCCGCCAGCTATTCTTTGCCATCCAATGCTCAAAATTCCCAGGGCGTGGTCATCCTTTGCGATCGCCCGAATCACTGTCAGACTGCCCAGTCCAGTCGAATTTGGTTGGATGCCATCTATCCAGACACAACCGCAAAGGGCAGTTACTCCATTCAAGTGGATGGCAAGAACCTTGAAGGTCACTTCCACACGGAAAAATGGTGTACACAGAGAGTCCTTTGCGGCTAACTCACCAACCGGTCTGTTGCTTCCAGAACTCCCATTCCTATCGATTGAACCCCTGCCTGCAACCCTAAAAAACTTGGGGCACAAAGGATTGCATGGACATGGGCGGACGCTCATACTCCACCGCAACTTGGCGAGGGGGCAACTCAATCGGCTCAGGGGTTAAATCTTCATAGGGAACCATACTCAGTAAGTGGCTGATACAGTTGAGTCGCGCTCGTTTCTTATCATTGGCATCCACCACTGACCAGGGCGATCGCGTCGTATCGGTAGCGGCAAACATATCGTCTTTAGCCTGGGAGTATTCCACCCAGCGAGCGCGGGATTCTAAATCCATGGGGCTGATCTTCCAGCGTTTGGTGGGATCGGCAATCCGGTCTTTAAATCGCAGCTCTTGCTCTTCGTCACTGACGGAAAACCAGTATTTAACGAGAACGATCCCAGACCGCTGCAACATATGCTCAAATTCTGGACATGAGCGAATAAATTCGACGTATTCCTCATGGGTGCAAAACTTCATCACTCGCTCGACTCCGGCTCGGTTATACCAGCTGCGGTCGAAGAGGACAATTTCTCCAGCAGCAGGCAGATGCTGCACATACCGTTGGAAATACCACTGGGTTTTCTCCCGTTCCGTGGGGGTTCCTAAGGCAACGACTCGACACCCCCGTGGATTCAGACATTCTGAGATCCGCTTAATGGCTCCCCCCTTGCCAGCAGCATCTCGACCCTCAAAAATAACCGCTACTTTTAAGCCCTTGTGTTTTACCCACTCTTGCAGTTTCACGAGTTCAATTTGCAGCTTCTTTAGTTCTTTTTCATAAAGCTCACTGCTCATCTTCTTTGATTTTTGAGTCTGTTCTTTTTTCTGTTTTTTGGTTTCTGGGCTACCACTAAATTCAACAACATTGTCTTTAGAATTGCTACTCTGATGTTCCTTATTTTTAGCCATGTCGATATGCCTGTTAGACTGCGAAGGAGACAGCAAGGGACTGTAACTGAGTGTGTATTAAATTCAAGTTTTGTAGAGTAGACACTCACTCACAGTCCGGTGACTGGGTGTAATATCTCAATCATATCGCTTGCCCAGCATCAAGCTGACAAGATTGATACCGTTCATCTGGTGCATACTGAGGGCTTGATTCAGTTGGAATCAGGGGAAGGCATCATTTCGCTGCCGATGGCTGAGTGGATAGAGAAATGGTGAAACTCCTGATTGTTGAATCTCCGGGAAAAATCAAACCGTTAAAATCCATCCTTGGCGCTGCCTGGGATGTCAAAGCCTCGGTGGGGCACCTTCGCCAACTGGCCAACGATGGAGACAGCTCCCTGGGGTTAGATCTAGGGAGCTGTCTCCATCGATTGCCGCTATATCCCCCGAGACGATCGCGCCAAGCAAACCATCGCGGGATTGAAAACTGCCGCTCGACACGCGGAAGCTGTCTTTATTGCCGCCGATCTCCACCGGGAAGGGGAAACCATCGGTTGGCATATTGCCCAACTATTGGGACTGCATAAGCCTCACGGAGTGGTGTACCAGGAGATTACCGAAGTAGCTGTCAGAGCCGCGATCGCCTGTCCCCGCCCCTTGGACATACATCAAATTTCCAGGGTTTTTCATGCTAATAAGTGAGATTCATAAAGTACAATAAATGCAACTCAAAATTGTAAATATTATAAGTATTTTTAGGGAGAATAAAACTAATGTATAAGATTGGGAAGAAATTTATTTTCCACAGCCAAATTATCAGCATACTAGTGCCTTTGGTTTTTAATTCTATCCTGATATCTCCATCTGTGGGCGAATCAGTTGAAGGTTTTCTAGTCTTAAATCGAGATTTTTCAAATATTGAAAATATCCCGTGCTGTGACTTCCTGCTAGTTGAAGGGGAGACCCTAAGGATAGATACACAAATTCTCCCAATTATTAGCAGTGAAATAGAGGCTAATGCTGGCTCTCCCCAACTCAATCTAGATACCCTATCTTTCTCTAGTGATTTATTACCGACAGCGGATCATCTTGACACAAATACCGAACCGTCAGGAACAGTTAATCATGTCCCATCCCCGCTGCTAGCAGCGGGATCAATTCCTTCAGTGAGTGGTAATCCAGCCGCATCGGAAATGACCGTTGGAGTGGGGAGTCTGGGGCGTTGGCTGGAACTTAATGAAAAATCCCCGATTCGATTGGGAGGGATTCTAATCGGTAATGTCAGTCAGCAAATATCCGGTGGAAGCCAATCAGGAACTACAAATTTTAATGGCACAGCCACCCTGGGTCTTGGTATTGATTTAGAAAAAGCGGTTGGTTGGCAAGGTGCGTTTTTTTGAAGCTGAACTACTTCAATTTAATGGACAGCAGGTCAACGAAGCCGCTGGAAGTGTTCAAGGCTATAACTCTTTAGAAGCAACTGCTCCTTTGAACAGGACTGAACTTTATCAATTGTGGCTCAATCAAACCTTTAATGGTGACCAAATCTCTCTACGGATTGGCAAGCTAATTCCTTCTTTGAATTTTGGTAATGTTAGTCGGCCATTTGGGACGCAATCACACCCGCAACTTTTTCCCTCATCGACTTCCTTAATTTACACCCCTATATTCGTAGTTCCGTCCATGCTGGGCTTTATTCCTGGCTACTATAATTCAGCATTTGGTATTTATGGGTCATGGAAGTCTTGGGGAAGCCCTAAGAATGATCCTGCGGTTCCCAATGGTTGGTATTTCCAAGCTGGAATCTATGATGGCAGAGGCGCACAAGGAATTCAAACCGGTTTAAACTGGCCAGACTTTTCTGGGGCACTGTTTGAAGTCGCAGAAATCGGAGGAGTTTGGACTCCCTTTGCTCATCAACCGGATGACGGTGCCGGAAGTATCGCCCTGGGAGCCTGGCACCAAAGTGGCCCCCTTTCTGCCCCTGGCGGAGCAACTGAATCTGACACGGGTGGTTTTTACACCTATTTGGTTCAAAAAATAGTGAGGTTTCGTCAGAGTTCCTATCAAAATGGAATTATTGGATTTTTACAAGGAGGCTGGAATAACTCTCGTACAGCGATTATTAATAATTCCTTTGGCTTGGGTCTGACTGCCATTGGCCCTTTTCCTCAGCGACCATTGGATAGCTATGGCGTTGGCTTTTCCATCGCTGGACTTAATGATTCACCAACAGCTGGATACGGTTTTAATTCCTATGAAACCATGATTCAAACCTATGCTCAGTATCATCTGATCTCTAATTTATATCTGCAACCAGTTTTAACGATTTTGCCGAATCCAGGGGTGAAGGGTGCAAGTTCGCCATCTATTGCGGGTACCTTACAACTAACGTTTCCATTTTAAGTGGGTCGTAAAATCCCAATTCTACCTCGGTAAATTCAGGTAACAATCAGGCCATCTTTGACGTGGATAATGCGGCGGGTTTGAGCCGCAATATCTGGCTCATGGGTAACAATAACGATAGTAATTCCCTGATGATTGAGATCATTGAGTAAATCCATGACTTCTTGAGAAGTCTGACTGTCTAACGCTCCCGTCGGCTCATCTGCCAACACTAAGGCTGGACGATTGACCAGGGCGCGGGCGATCGCCACCCGCTGTTGTTGTCCCCCCGACAATTGATTGGGACGATTCGATAACCGCTCGGCCAGCCCAACTCGGGTGAGAGCTGCGGTTGCCCGGAGACGGCGCTGTTGCTTGGGGATGCTGGCATAGATCATCGGCAGCATCACATTGTCGAGGGCGGTTGCCCTGGGCAGCAGATTAAATTGCTGAAAGACAAAGCCAATCCGTTGATTGCGGATAAAGGCCAGTTCATCATTGTTGAGGGTCGTGAGGTTTCTCCCCTCTAGGACGTAATGCCCCCCGGTGGGGCGATCCAGGCAGCCGATAATATTCATGAGGGTAGACTTCCCTGAACCCGATACCCCCATGATGGCGACATACTCGCCTTCCTCAATCGTCAGATCAATGCCCTTGAGGATCGGCACCTCCATTTCACCGAGATGGTAGGTCTTGGTAATGTTTTCCATCCAGATCATGGCTGCCATGTCATTCACTCCGCAGTGCCGCAATCGGATCGAGTTGGGCGGCGTTGCGGGCTGGGATCACTCCTGCCAATAGCCCAATCACCAGGGACAATCCAAAGCCAGCCCCGATAGACCAGAGGGAAATCACCAAGGGGAATTGGAACAGGGTGGAGGCTCCCCAAGCAATGCCAATCCCTAACCCAATGCCAATCCCCCCCCCGAGCGATCGCAACCAGGACGGCCTCGGTTAAAAACTGACTGAGGATGGCACCATTGGTTGCTCCCACCGCTTTGCGAACCCCGATTTCCCGTGTCCGCTCCACCACAGAAACCAACATGATATTGGCAATGCCAATGCCACCAACAACTAGGGAAATTCCGGCGATCGCCCCGACCATCACCGTGAACAAGCCGACTACGTTACTGAAGGCATTGATAATGTCAACTTGATTGCTGATGCGAAAATCATCCAGTTGTTGCGGGGGATAGAGATTGTGGCGAATGCGCAGTAGGTTTGTCACCTGAAACTGGGCTGCTTCCAATTGCACCGCATCCCTGGCTTGTAACCAAAACCCCGTGATGGCCGTACCGTTGAGGGCATTATTGCCGACAATCCGGGCAGACATATTGGTCAGGGGCACGTAAATCCGGTCATCTTGGTCTTGCCCTCCCACCGATCCCTTAGGCTCCATAACTCCAATGACGGTATAGCGTTCGTTTTGAATCCGGATATGGGCTCCAATGGCTGGGTTTCCTGGCCCTAACAGTTCATCCCGTACCTCACTGCCCAGCACTGCTACCGGTCGAGCGCTCTTGAGATCCTCCTGGCTGAAAAATTGCCCTGACTGGGGATAAATATTCTTCACCCCTGGGTAGTTCAAGTCGGTACCCAAGAGAGTGGTTGAGGTATTCTCTCCTTCGTAGACCACCTGAACCGAGCGTTGGAGAAAAGCCGTCACGGCTTGAGCCGCCGGAGCCTGCTGGGCGATCGCCTGGGCATCTTCCCAGGTCAATTTTGACGCCGACCCCGAACCCTGACTGATGCCGCCCGACCGAGCGACGCCGGTGAGCACCAACATGACGTTGCTGCCTAGGGATTGAATTTGCTGCTCCGTTGCCTTTTGGACCCCCTGGCCCACGGAAGTGACTGTGATCACCGAGGCGATGCCAATAATCACCCCTAGCATGGTCAGCCCAGTTCGGAGCCGATTACTCCAGAGGGCTTCCACCGCCATGCTCAAGACTTCAACCAGAGAGACTTGAATCGGATGGATGGGGATTGACCCTGCCATTACCCTGCTCCTAACGTTGACGAGAACCACCCCCCGATCCTCCCATTCCCGGAATGATCGAGGGAGTTCTGGACTGGGGACGCTCACCCTGAGGAAAGCTGAGTAGCACCCGCTCTCCCTCTTGAAGTCCTGAGATCACTAGGGTTTTGTCTGCTACAGATACGCCGGTTTTAATGGGGCGGAACTCAGGACGACGCTTGCCCTTTTGGCCGCCAAGCACCAGTACACCGCTCGTGCCTGCTTGGCGCACAATTGCCACCGTAGGAATCACCAGGACTTGGTTTAAGGTTCCTACCTGAAAGTTGACATGAACGTTCATCCCAGCCCGCAGCAGCTGCTGGGGATCCGATGCAGAGGTTTTGACCTCAAAACTAGTGACGTTTTGCACGGTGGTTGACTGGGAGGCTACCTGAATCACCTTGCCCTCAAAGGTTTGACCGGGGTAAGCATCTGCTTCGATCTCCACGGTTTGCCCCAGCTTAATCTGGGCGATATTGGACTCAGCCACATTGGCACTAATTTGATTGATGGAGGCCAGAGCCAGAATTGAAGCTGACGCCGAAGAAGCAGCACTGCCGGCGGTTGAGGGGGCAACGTAGGCACCTGGATCGGCATACTTTTTGGTCACCAGCCCGGTGAAGGGTGCACGGATCACCGTGTCATTCAATTGAGCTTGAATGGTTTGCAGGGTGCCCTGGGCTGTTAAGACCTGGGCACGGGCCAGGGCAATATCCTCTGGGCGCGCCCCTGCCTGCTGTAGATCCAGGGCTTGCTGTGATTTCATTACCAGGGCAGCGGCTTGATCCCTCGCCGTGCGGGAGTTATCCAAATCTCGGAGAGACAGCGCGCCAGTGCCAAACAATTGCTGATTTTGCTGGAATGTTTCCGCTGTCTGCTGAAGCGCTGCCCGGTCATTTTGTAATTGGGCGGCTGCCTGGGCAATATCCTGATGTCGGTTGCCAGCGATCGCCCGTTGCAGAGTTGCCTGGGCTTGGGCTAGTTGTCCCCTTGCCTGGGTGAATTGTCCCTGGAGGTTAGAGTCATCCATGTAGGCCAGCACTTGCCCCTGTTGCACCCGATCGCCTTCCTTTACGAGCAGTTGTTTCAGCAGTCCCTGGGTTTTGGGGCTAACATTGATCGAGCGTTCGGGCTGCACAATCCCATTGGCTGCAATGGTCACAGGCAAATTCAGGCGCTCCACTTTGGCGGTTGAGATTTGGCGACTGACTTCCTGACGTTGGGCAGTCGTTACTTGGATGTATAGGATATACCCGCCTCCAGCGATCGCCCCTAGAACGAGTAGTCCCAACAACCACTTGGAAAAACCAGTTTTAATCAGATATTTCACACGTCTGTTCCTTCTCTACCGGTGATGCACGTCACCCCAGTCAAAAACATTCAGACTGCATACCAACCCTGAAGGTTACTGTTTCGTGCAGAAACCCGTTGATCGTTAGACACCAATCAGCACCACTAGGTTCAGACAGCCAGCCCTAGGGCAGCTAAACTAGCCGAGCAGTGCCATTGAACCAATTGAGGGATTAGGTAGGTCTAAGCTATAGAACTCACACTGAAAACTTGATCTCTCATGCGTATCCACTGGACTCAATCAACGGCACTGTTCCGCCCAACTTTGAACGCATTTGCCCTGGCATTGCTCTGTTCTGGAACCATGCTGTTACCTGTTAGTGCTCAAACCCTTCCCCCCGGTTCACGGTATGAACAACTGACGCCCTTTCCGCAGCCCTCTTTACAGCCCGCTGCCACGCCGCTGAATCAGCCGCCCCAACACCATAAGCCTACTCTCAACTTGAGCAGTGATCAAAAGGCCAAAATGCAACAGATCAGACAACGATCCCTGGCTCAGATTACTGCACTGCTAAATCCCAGCCAACAGCAACAAATGCAAACCGCTATCCAGCAGGGACAAAAGCCCCATCAAGCACTGAAATCTTTGAATCTGACATCGGATCAAAAAGCACGAGTTAAGCAGATCAGAAAAGAGACAAAACAACAAATTCAGGCCTTATTGACACCGGAGCAACTGCAACAAATGCAACAGCAGCATCAAGCCCGCAGGAACCACCAAAACTAATTTCTCACCTTTCTTGAGACAAAGTCAAATGTATCTCATGCTACAGAGATAACGAATTGCTGGAGAATTCTAGCCGGATTTAAAGCTGGGTTTGAAGCACACGTGAGATTGGTGTTGTGCTCGATTTCAACCGTGTGCTTCAAACCCGGAGCACAGGGGTTTAACAAGGAGGAACTGCATTCTTAAACTCTTCATAACATCTCAGGGCTACCATAGGGGGGTCGCCGAACTTTTATACATCCATTGCTGGGGCTAGGGAATAATGCTTCACCTCAATCAGCTTACGTTTGATTCCACCCTAGGGGATCTTCCCAATCACAATTTTGAGGTCAGCCCCTCGACGATTGGGCTGGTTGTATCTAAGGCCTTTGAGCAACAGCCCGATTTGCCAGGGGTGATGATTACCCATGAAGGTCAGTTGGTGGGCATGATCTCGCGGCAAAAGTTTCTGGAGCAAATGAGTCAGCCCTTCAGCCTCGACTTATTTTTAAACGCGCCCGATTCATGTGCTGCTAGATTTCATGAAGATTCCTCCCACCCAGCTTCCCTATCTGGCAAAAATCGACGAAGCAGCCCAGGTTGCCCTGCAGCGATCGCCGGAAGTTTATTTGGAACCAATTGTCGTTGTTTACGAGCACCAGACATTGGGGTTGCTGGACTTACATTTGTTACTCCAAGCTCAGTCCCATATCTTGAACTTGGTGAATGCTGTTGTCCAGCAGCAAAAACTGGAAGCCCAACAGTACTCAGCAAAATTGCGCGAAGAGCAAACTAAAGTTCATGAATATACTCGCTTATTAGAAGCACACCAGTCTGAAATTCAAGGCCATAATCAACTACTGGAACTACAAAAATCAGAACTGGTAAAACAATCTCAAGAAATTTCCTTATTGAATCAGAAGTTTATTCAGATTGCTCAATTACTTTCTTTAGAAGGGACAAAAGCTTTTCAGGCAACCTTTGATGGCGTTGACTCCATCTGCGCCAATACAAGCCAAATTGTGGATATTGGACAAGCTCTAGATAAGGAACTCGAAACTGTGCAAGGGACCTCAAAGCTGATTGAACGGGTCAGTAAACAGGTGCAGTACTTAGCCGTTCAGGCGGCAGTTGTTGCCAACCAAACCACCAATCAATCGGGGAGTGGTCAAATTGGGGGCTTCAGTTTCATCACCACAGAAATTGGCAAACTGGTAACTCAAACCTTTGAAGCTGGCAACCAGGTGAATCAGATTGCTAATCGATTTCGGATTCGGATTAAGCAACTTACTGACTCGGCACAGGAAGGGGCGGCGATCGCCCGCTCCCTGATTGAAAAGATTGAAAGGGCTGAAGTTGCCCTCTCTCAACTAGAGGAACTGGTCGGGCACGAGGAACTAGGGGGTGGGGTGCCGATTTCTCTCAAGGCTCCAGGTGACACCTCTACCCCAGAACTAAACCCAGACAGGTTAGAGCCGCAGTCCCCATCCCGACAAGCAGACTTAAGTCGCCGTCAGGAAGTGCTGAGTCTGATTCAGAAAATCGAGCAGAAGCATCAGCGAACAACTCGCATCTGAGTTCACCCATTAAGACTCGTGGTATTCGTAGGCGGCGACGATCCGCTGAACCAGTGGATGACGTACAACATCCGCTTGGGAAAGATGACAAAACGAAATGCCCTCAACACCGTGCAAAATTTTCTGGGCAACTATCAGTCCCGAAGGCTGGTGCATCGGTAGATCGGTCTGGGTGATGTCTCCGGTCACGACCATCCGAGAGTGGAAGCCCAGACGGGTCAACACCATTTTCATTTGGGCTGGGGTGGTGTTTTGGGCCTCGTCCAAAATCACAAAGGCGTTATTAAGGGTTCGTCCTCGCATATAGGCAAGGGGAGCCACTTCAATCACCCCTCGCTCCATCAAGTTGGGAATTTTTTCGGGGTCAATAAACTCGTACAGGGCATCATAGAGCGGACGTAGGTAAGGGTCCACCTTCTGTTGCAAGTCACCGGGCAAGAAACCAAGTTTTTCCCCTGCTTCCACCGCCGGGCGAGTCAAAATCAGCCGCTCATACTGATTAGAAAGCAATGCCTGCACTGCCAGCACTGCGGCCAAATACGTCTTCCCGGTTCCAGCAGGGCCAATTCCGAAGGTGAGGTCATGGGAGCGGACACTCTGGATATACTGCCATTGCCGAAAGGTTTTGGCGCGAATCACCTCACCTCTGCGGGTACGTGCGAGGACATCTTGGCGTAGTTCTCGTAATTCTTGTTGCTGCTCGGTCTCAATGGCCTGTCCAGCAGTGAGAATATCCACACGGGTAATGCTACCCCCTTGGCTCCAGGTATCTTCTAAGGCTCCCACAAGTTGGGAACACAACTGTACCTGGGTTTCAGTACCGGAAATCAATAGTTCTCGCCCTCGGAGGGACAGGGAGGCTCCAGTCTTCTGGGTCAAGAGTTTCAGATTCTCCCCCTGCACTCCCCCCAAGGCGATCGCACTCTTTGTGCTGGGAAGCTGAATGCTGATGGTTTTAACCTCTACCATGGAACCATAGGTTGCCTGCCTCAGCAAAAATTTAGGTGGACTTCCCTATTCTCCAGTCAATATTCAGTGAACCACAAGATCTACTAGAAACTTCTTCATCAGCAGTTGCCTTTATAGCTCCCCAATCGACTGAGCGCAGCGAAGAAGCAGTACAAGAGTATCTAATTTAGGCCAAAAATTAGCATAAGATATGATGGTTGTATGTTAATTTTTGAGTTCAAAGTCTACGGAAAACCTACTCAGTTCAGCGCAATTGATGAGGCGTTGAGGACTGCCAAATTCATCCAGAACAAGTGCTTGCGCTACTGGATGGATAACAAAGGTGTGTCTAAGTACGATCTCAATAAATACTGTGCTGTTCTGGCTAAAGAGTTTCCGTTTGCTAATGAACTCAATTCAATAGCTAGACAGTCATCGGCTGAACCTGCCTGGTCTGCAATTTCTCGGTTCTACGAGAACTGTAACAAGGGTGTTCCAAATAAAAAGGGATTTCCAAAGTTCAAGAAAGCTGTTCGTTCAGTGGAGTACAAAACCTCTGGGTGGAAGTTGGCTGAAGAGCGGTAATCAATCACGTTCACCGATGGTAAGCAAATTGGGCGACTCAAGCTCAAAGGAACTCGTGACTTGCATTTCTACCAGTTTGACCAAATCAAACGAGTCAGACTGGTAAAACGTGCGGATAGCTACTATGCTCAGTTTGCTGTATCTATAGAGCGCTCTGAGTCAGTTGATTCGGCTCTCCCGCTAATATGGTGATAATTTTTTCTAATCAGAGAAGCAAGCTAATAACCTTTCCCGAAAATTGTTGAAATTCACAAAGCCATAAGCTTGCCGTTTAATCAACTTAATGCGATTATTGATTCCTTCCATTGCTCCGCTCGTCGTTCGATTCCAAAAATAGTTGCTAATCCCATCTAAATGGTTGCGAATTGTGTAATCACTTCACTGTAAACTTCGCGGGCTTTACCCAGCCACTCTTGGAACTGATACTTCCCCTCCTCAACCGTCAATGTGCATATGGCAAGGCTGTCCGTTTGAGTGTCAGTTAGGCTGGAATTACTGGAACACTTAAGTGGGAGTCGTAACGCCCACCGAAGTGCAAAATGTGTGTGCCAGAATTGATGCTAAGATCTTTCGTAAAGATTGGCGATGGACACGTTTCATAAGAGGCGACCACAAGCCTTAAACCCTCACCTTTAGAGAAAAAAGTTGAGCTTGGTTGGAGCGTGAGATCAATCGGCACAATTTCACCACGGGATAAGGTTTGTTTGGATCGCCCACTAAACTCAAACCTCCACGAGGTAGAGAGAACTGAATCTATCTCTCTACGCGAAACGCGGAGATATCCACGGGTTACCACGTCGTCTGAAATCCCAAGCGTTCCATTAAACCGAACCGAACGCCCACATTCATCCAGCTTATCTACGACAACACACAAAATCATGTCGTCGGAACACTGGCTACCTTCATTGAAAGACCGTGCCTCCACCCAAAGTCGGAGGTTCATGAATCCGCTCAGTTCGGTATCCACATTGAATGTATAATCAAACTCCGCCGATCCTTTCTTACCACTGTAGGAAACCTCGGCTTCACTCGTCGGAATTTCGGTCTGAAGACCAGTTTGATTAAGAAAGAGTTTTCGATACTCAGTCCGAGAAAGTGGCCATTCATCCTCCCAGCGTAACTCATGCACTTCATCACGACTCGATCGAATTTCGAGGCGAACGGGCTTCGCTGTGGCGAACCGATTCGATTCGCCTTTCAGGAAATGATCCATAAAATCTTTTATGAGGGAACATGCTTCCTGAGAATAGAACTCCGACCATTTTCCACCGCGATGGGTGTAGAGCCACTTCTGAGCAGAACTCACACGCTCAAATGCCCGATGTGATCCTCGTGTATGCAACTCATGGTCGGAAAATGACCCACATACGAGCATTGGTACTTCTATCTCTTCGAGCTTGATCGCCTTGCTTTCCCAGTATGAATCCATCATTGGATGTAACTTAATTACTTCTGGTGGAATCGCTCCCTCCGTTTTGATAAATTCCTCAACGGACTGGTTCAGAGCCTGTTTGACCTCTGTATGCCACCAAAAATTCAGGAACCCAGATCCCGTCACCCCTCCGGGGCAAGCGACATCGCGATAAACATCGGTCAGTCCTTCCCATGGGACGATGCACTTTAGGGCAGAGGAACCATTTTCTGTGTAGGAACAGGCAGCGGCAAGAAACTGGCTGATTGCCAGATAACTAACACCGAGGAGACCAATCGAACCAGTGCACCAGTCTTGCTGTCCGACCCATTCGATTGCCTCGCGATAATCAGTGCCTTGAGCCATTGAGACGATTGAAGCGGTTCCTCCACTGTTGGAGTAGCCCGGAAGATTTAAGTTCACGAGCGTATAGCCAGCTGATACCCAATAATTTGGATCGGGAGATTCCCAACTCGTCAACTTGGAGAAAATCGGATACGGGTGTCCTTGGGGAATCAAGCGATATTGCTGTGGAGGCCCTGCTATCGGAGTCCTTCCCATTGCTGGGATTAGGTGATTATCATAAGGATGTGCACACATGATCACGGGTTCCGCCGAACTGTTCTTCATCCGAGCCTTGGAACGAAAGATATTCGCCGTCAGCGAGTAACCCTTGGAAATCGGTATCTTGACATCATATTCGCAGTCAACATCCGGATCTGCCTCTTCTAACTTGCATTGAGGATTAAAAATCTGAAGGCTCTTGATTGCTTGTTGCAACATAGGATAGGCTGCTTTGAGAGTTTTCCAAGTCTCGCTTATCATCAATTTCTTCTTTTTTGCTCTGGTGTGCAGTCTTCTAAGAAAGCTCCCGATAAACATGTAGAAATGCTCACCAATATCGTTGCTTTCTTCCAGCCTGAATCGGCGATCGCCCATGGAATGCTAACGTTGCCCATCACCCGCCGCCGATCAACTTTGCATCATAATAAATCGTCTTTTAGCGGTCAGCATGCATGGGCGTTTTTAGGTTGTTCAAGAACAAAAACTTCTTTCATACACTTTCTGCATCATGTTCCAGAATGAACGATATCGATAGGCTCCAGGATTTTTATTACCAAAGTCCCATGCTTCCCATTCGCTTCTAGAGTCTATAATTTGTGGGTTGAGAAGATAAACATCTCCATCCTCAGCAGAGCTAATCTGGAGGGCAGTCTTCAAGTATCGACCTCTTATCCAGCAGCAGTCTTGATGTTCCCCATATTGGAAGTACTTCTCATCCTCAACATCATCGCCATTATCCCAACATTCTGCCCAATCTCTATTTTTATCAATAAACCAGTTAATTTGGTCTACCCCATATAAATCGCGATATTCATTCAAGACCGTAAAACCATTAGAAGCAAGGAGGAAGTTCCGATAGCCTATGGGTAGTTTTGCTCCTAATCTTTTCTCTAATTCAGAAACTTCTTCCTCAGTTGCGCCTGTCCGAAGACAAGATTTACTTGCCAAAACATCTGGATATTGAAATTCATAGTTATCCCTATGTTCTTCGCCAAGATTATCAAATATCACTTCGTTCCATTTCTTTAAGAAATTATTCCAATTATCAACTGTTGGGATAAAATCAATATTTATAGGAATGTAGTTTCTTCTATTCACCAAATCTAGAAATTCTTGGGCTTGTTCTTGGGAAAGATTAATCCTGTTTTGTAAAGCACCTGCTGAAATCCTGTTCATGAGTTCAGGTAAATAAGCCACAAGATACAAACCAATTATTAAGCTTTCTAAGGATTGCCACCA